>CAIWXH010000647.1 GCA_903916565.1 uncultured Oscillochloris sp.
AAGACGGCGGGGTCAGTCTCGGCACCGGGGATCAGCTCAAGCAGCGTGAGGTAGCGCGGCGGGTTGAAGAAGTGGGCGCCGAAGCAGTGCTGCCTGAACGACGGGCTGCGGCCTTCGACAATCTGGGCGATGGGGATGCCAGAGGTGTTTGTGGTGACAATGGCCTCGGGCTTACGGACGGCCTCAAGGCGCGTCATCAGCGCCTGCTTGGGGCCAAGCTGCTCGATAATCACCTCAACGATCCAGTCGCAGTCGGCCAGCTTGGCGAAATCATCCTCGGTGTTGCCGAGCGTGATCAGGCTGGCGCTCCGCTCGTTGTAGAGGTTGGCCGGGCGCGCCTTCCGCATCCGGTCGAAGCCGCCCTGGACAATGCGGTTCCGCACGGCGGGGTGCGCCAGGGTCAGCCCCCGCGCCTCCTCCTCCGGAGTCAGCTTGGCGGGCGGCACATCGAGCAACAGCACTGGCAGGCCGACACCGGCAACCAGGGCGGCAATCGAGGCGCCCATCGTGCCAGCGCCGATCACGGCGACACGCTTGATCTGCTGGGGCATTTGATCCTCCTTGACCAGTTGCATGGGTGGCGCATTACGCGCTGCGTTATGGGATATGGGTATGATACCACAACCCTACACAAAACCCCCCGCTTCCACAGTGGGAAGCGGGGGGTGAACGTCACGGCGTCTACTCGCTGTCGCGACGGCGCGGGCGAGGCCGGTCGCCGCTACCGCTACGCGGCGGGCCGCCACGGTCGCCGCCACGGGGCGGGCCACCACGGTCGCCACCGCCACGCGGCGCACCGCCCGCCGCCCGCCGATCATCCGCCGACTCGCCCGAGAGGATCGCCCGCCGACTGAGGCTGATCTTGCCGGTGCTGGTGTCCACGCCAATCACCATCACGTCAATCTCGTCGCCAAGCTGGATCACATCCTCGACATTCTCAACCCGCGTTGTCGCCAACTCGCTGATATGCACCATCCCGTCCTTGCCGGGGAAGATGTTGACGAAGGCGCCAAACGGCTTGATGCTGACGACTTTCCCGAGGAAAATGTCGCCAACCTTCGCCTCGCGGGTCAGCCCCTCGATCATGCTGACCGCCGCCTTGGCCGCCTCGCCGTCAGCGGTGGTGACGAAGACCCGCCCGTCGTCCTCGACATCAATCTGCGCGCCCGTGGCGTCAATAATCCCCCGGATATTCTTGCCGCCGGGGCCAATCAGCGCGCCGATCTTCTCGACGGGGATCTGCATGATGATGATGCGCGGCGCGTGCGGCGACATCTCTTCGCGGTGGGTGTTGATCACCGCGTTCATCTTGTCAATGATGAACAGCCGCCCCTGGCGGGCCTGCTCAAACGCCTGGCCCATAATCTCGTAGGTAATCCCGGTGGTCTTAATGTCCATCTGGAGACCGGTGATGCCCGCCGAGGTACCGGCCACCTTGAAGTCCATATCGCCCAGCGAGTCTTCCAGCCCCTGAATGTCGGTGAGCACCTTCCAGCGTCCGTCGGGGGCGCTGATCAGGCCCATCGCCACGCCCGCCACCGGCGCCTTGATCGGCACGCCCGCGTCCATCAGGCTCAGGCTGGAGCCACAGACGCTTGCCATGGACGAGGAGCCGTTGGAGCTCAGCACCTCGGAGACGAGGCGCAGCGTGTAGGGGAACTCGCTCTGGGGCGGCAGCACCGCCACCAGCGAGCGCTCGGCCAGGGCGCCGTGGCCGATGTCGCGGCGGCGCGGCGAGCCCATGCGCTTGGCTTCGCCCGTGCTGAAGGGCGGGAAGTTGTAGTGGTGAATGTAGCGCTTCGTCTTCTCGATGCCCAGATCGTCCAGGCGCTGCTCATCACCGGGCGAGCCAAGGGTCGTAATCGTCAGCACCTGGGTCTGCCCACGGGTGAAGAGGCCGGAGCCGTGGACGCGGGGGATGACCCCGATGTCAACGCTAATCGGGCGAATCTCGTGGGGCGTGCGCCCATCAACGCGGATCCCCTCATCGAGAATCGCGTCGCGCACTTCCGCCTTCAGCAGCTTCTCGAAGACCTTGGTGACCTCTTTGCTGCGGGCGGGCACCTCTTCCTCCGGCTCGTCGGCGGTGAAGTGCGTGACCACCTCCGCCTTGAGCGCGTCGGTGCGCTCCTCGCGCTCGACCTTGTTGGCGCTGCGAACCGCCTCGCGCAGACGTCGGCCCATCCACCCGCTCACGGTCTCCTCAAGCGACGTATCAACCGGCGGCGGGATGAACTCGCGCTTGGGCCGCCCACACAGCTTCACCAGTTCCTCTTGCAGATCGCAAAGCTGCTTGCAGACGGTGTGGCCCTCAATCACGGCCTGGAGCAACTCGGTCTCGGTCAGCTCGAAGGCCCCGGCCTCGACCATCAGCACCGCATCGCGGGTACCGGCGACGACCAGATCGAGGCGGCTCTTCTCGACATCGCCCATCGCCGGGTTGACGACAAACTGACCGTCAATGAAGCCCACCTGCACGCCGCCGACTGGCCCCTTGAAGGGCAGGTCGCTGATCGCCAGGGCCGCCGACGCGCCGATGATTGCCAGCGGGCCGGGGTCATTCACCATATCAATCGAGAAGGTGGTGATGATAATCTGGACTTCGTTCTGGTAGCCCTTGGGGAAGAGCGGGCGCAGCGGGCGGTCGGTCAGGCGCGCGGTGAGGATGGCGGTCGTGGTCGGGCGACCCTCGCGCTTAAAGAAGTTGCCGGGGATCTTCCCCGCCGAATACATCCGCTCCTCATAGTCCACCGTGAGCGGGAAGAAGTCGATGCCCTCGCGGGGCTCTTTGGCGCCGACCACTGTGGCGAGGAGCACCGTGTCGCCGTAGCGCACGGTCACGGCCCCATCAGCCTGTTCGGCGAACCGGCCACTCTCAAGCGTGAGGGTGCGACCGGCGATCTCGGCACTGACCGAGAATACTTGTCGTGCTGTCATAGAGTGCTTGCCTTTAGGCGCGGAAACCCAGCCGCTTTAGCGCTGGGAGGAGCGCTCTGCTTTAGCCCGCTTCAGCGTATGCTGACACGGGGGTGTGAATCGGTGACGGTCTTTTTCGCCGTAAGGCCCAGGGAGACCGTCAGACCTGTTGCCCGTACGGGCACGCCGCTTGCGCGGGTAATGTTCGCCTCGTCAAGGCTATCGGTCGGTACTATCCCAAGAGCACCTGCACGGCTTACCGCACCGTTGGTTGATGCCCAGGTTCTAGAGCGGCAGGCTGGCAACGCACCCGCCGGTAGGTTGTGAACACTTGCCGATAGCATAGCCCCATCAGCGTGCGCTGGTGGCTGAGACTGGTCAGTACCGGCTTGAACCGAAGTTCAAGCCCACGAGCGTTAGCCGTGGGTTACTGACAAGGCTCTGAATTCCTCCGTGTGTCCATTAGCAACAAGCATGTGCCGGAGGCTTGGGGTTCGGTACTGGGGACCACCAGCGGCCCGCTGGCCCCTGACGCTCCCCAATCCCGAACGTCGTTTGCCCCGGCGAAATAGCACAGGGACACCGGCGGTCATTGACCGCCGGTGCCCCCGATGTATACACAACAGTGTGACATCAATACGCTGCTTAACGGCGCAAGCCGAGCCGTTCGATCACACTGCGGTAGCGATCCTTATCACGGCTCTGCAAGTAGTTCAGCAGGCGGCGGCGGCGTCCGACCAGCTTGAGCAGGCCGCGCCGCGAGTGGTGATCGTGGATGTGGGTTCGCAGATGATCAATGAGCTGGTTGATGCGCTCGGTCAGCAGGGCCACCTGGACTTCGGGCGAGCCGGTGTCGCTGGTGTGCACCTGATAGTCACCGATGACTTTGTCTTTTTCGTCTTTCTCAAGCGCCATTGTGTTCCTCCTGATAATCGCGTACGGGCCTGGCGTAGCCCGACGTTCGGGACGTTAAGCGGCAGTATTCTACCACAGATTGACAGAATGTACGAAATGCCCGGTGCAGGTTGAAGCAGCGCAACGCTCTAGGGTATAATTTCTACTCACTCGGCGCACGCTACGGTGCGCCAGCCTGCCGTAAGAGGTGCGTGATGTCTGACCCACAGAGCCACGAGACGCCCCCGTCGGCGTCCTCCTCTGAGTTGCCCGACACGCCAGTGACGCCGCCCACCCCCGCGCCGTATGGCTACACCCCGTCGGCGGAGTCCGCCGCCTACGCCGCCAGCGCGCCGCCGCCCCGTGGCCGACGACGTCTGCTGCTCATGCTCGCCTCGGCCCTGGCCGCCTTCGTGGCCTGCGCTGCCATCGCCCTCGTCAGCTTCGTCCTGCTCACCCCAGCGGTTCGCACCCAGATGCCCTTTCTCGCCGCCAGGGCCGCCAGTGGCCCGCCGCCCGAGGCGCCCAAAAAGTTTGTCGTGCAGCCCGCCGACCATGTGAGCATCAGCGACGATTTCAACAGTGCCAGCAGCCGCTGGGATCGCTCGCAGACGCGCATCACCGGCGGTGCCTACGAGATCAGCCTGGAGCTGGACAACTTCGACAGCTACGGTCTGTTCCTTGGCGCGACCAAGGTGCGCGACTTCGATCTGAGCGTGGACGCCACCCAGACCGCTGGCCCCGCGAATGGCGAGTTCGGCATCCGCTTTCGCCAGAGCGCCCCCGACGAGCATCTGATGTTCTCGCTCAGCCCGTCGGGCTACTACCGCCTGCTGCGGGTTTCCAACAAGACCTACACCTCGCTGGTGCCTTGGACGCTGCATCAGGGCATGAAGCTTGGCCCCGGTGTGACCAATCGCTTGCGTGTGGTTGCCGACGGCCCAAAGATCACCGGCTACATCAACGGCGAGCAGGTGCTGACCTTCAACGACGACACGCAGGCGAGCGGCCAACTGACCCTTGGCTTGGTCACCTTTGATACGGGCGGGCTGGTGGTGCGCTTCGACAACCTCGCGGGCTTCGCCCTTGCCCCCCAGCCGAATCAGCCCGTTGCTACGGTCGGCAAGCTCGATCTGGCGGAAGATTTCAGCGA
This sequence comes from uncultured Oscillochloris sp., assembly GCA_903916565.1. GTDB lineage: Bacteria > Chloroflexota > Chloroflexia > Chloroflexales > Chloroflexaceae > CAIWXH01. The sequence continues at coordinate 4,964 of CAIWXH010000647.1, forward strand.
CCCCGCGCAAGCTACCTGGAGCCTGGGCGGCTCCACGCTGACGGGCGGCGCCTACGAGTTTTCCGTCAGCGGCCCGATCATCGCGTGGCAGCAGCCGCTCCCCACCGGCTCGTCCGAGGTCAAGGGCAATTTCGTGCTTGAAGTTGACGCCGCCCTCGTCAGCGGGCCACTCTCCAACAGCGCCTACGGCGTGATGTTCGGCGACACGAGCGACTTCGGCTTTTTCGCCCTGATGCTGATCCCCGACGGGCGCATCATCATGTATCGCAATGGCGACGCGGGCTATGGCGTGCTGCCCGCGCTCAAGCTGCCCTTCATCAAGCCGGGCCTGCATGCGGTCAATCACATCAAGGTTGAGGTGAAGGGGCGCACCTGCATCCTGACGATCAATGGGCAGGAGCTGCCGCCCATCGCGGTGCCTGCTGACGTGTCGATGGACGGGATGGCGGGCCTGATGGTGCAGGGCGGTGACAGCGACGGCGCCAAGGCGCGCTTCGATAACTTCCACCTGGAAGAACTGACTGAGGTAGCGTTAGGATTCATAGCACCCTGAGACAAGGTTTCGGGTGCCGGGTTTCAGGTTTCAGGCTAAACCAGAAAGCCGAAAAGGCACTACCGCAAAAGGAACGCGGTGAGGCGTCTCGTCATGCTGAGCGCAGCGAAGCATCTCGACCGGGACTCGTCGCTGGCGCTCCTCAGAAACGTTCGGATTGGGGATGTACGGGCGCCCCTCGTGGGCGCCCACGAGGGGCGCCCGTACGTCAACGCAGGCACCATTGGCCCGCCGGCCATCAGTTACTCAGAGTGACAGAGTGCGTTTTGCGGTAGTGCCTAAAAAGACCTGTCAGGTGCCGCACCTGACAGGTCTGGGGCGTCACTTTTTTGCGCCAACAAGCGCCGTTGAACCTTGACCCTGGCTTACTCGCTCACCACGCGCTCGGCGCCAAGCACGCCTTTCAGGCTGTCGAGCAGGTTGGGCGAGACGCTGATCGTGTGCTGCGACTGAAGCACCACGATGCCGACGCCGTTGGGCAGGTAGAGCGTGACGCGGTCGGGGCCGCTGCTGTCGCGCAGCACGCTGTAGACGCTCTGCATGCACTGCAAGTCAGTCTCGTGGTCGCCGGTGCGCGGCAGGTACAGACGCAAGGTGCGCCCAGAGATAGGCGTCGGGGCCGTTGGCTCGCTGCTGCTCATATTGCTGCCCTTTCCGTGCCCGTTGCTGTGCCCGTTGCCGTACCCATTGCTGTGCCCATTGCTGTGCCCGTTGCTGTGCCCGTTGCTGTGCCCGTTGCCGTTTGAACTCACCTTCACCTGTTGCTTGGCCCGAATGGCGGCGATGGGCGTCGCCGGGGTGGTGGGGGCAGGCGGCGGGGCCGGTTGGACGGGCGCCGCTTGGACGGGCGCAGCATGCTGCGCCCCTACGCCGCCCCCGCCCCCATTCGGCGCGGTGTACGTCGCCCCGGCCCCATTCGGCGCGGTGTACGTCGCCCCGGCCCCGCCCGTGACGGTGTACGTCGCCCCCATTTCGCCTACGACCAACTCGTCCACCTCCTCCAGATCTGTTTCGCTGGCGACGACGGCGACGGCGGGCGCGACCCACCCGGTTGACTCAACGGCCACGACGGTATCAACCACCAACTGAGTCGCGTCACGACGATTGTCCACTTTGGCGGTCACCTTCACCGTGGCTTCGTCGTGCAGCACGTCGCCGCACTTCGCCAGCGTCTTGGGGAAAATGACCAGCTCGATGGTGCCGGTGCGATCCTCAAGGTTCGCCACCAGCATCGCGTCGCCCTTCTTGGTGGTGATGCGGCGCACGCCGTTCAGCACGCCCACGAAGGTCAGCGCCTTGCCGATATGCTCGTCGCCAATGTCGCGTAGCTCGCTCACGCCGGTCATGTTAATGCCCTTCAGGGCACTATCCACCGGGTCCTCCGAGACGTTCAGGCCGAGCAACTCCTTCTCCCAGAGCAGCTCTTCCTTTTTGTTGGCGGGCGTCTCGGGGATGGAGGGCAGCGGCAGTCGCGTCAGGTCGCCTGAACTTCCGCTGACTAGGTTGCCAAACATGTCAATCTGGCCCGTCTCGTGGGCTTTTTGAGACTCGGCACCCGCCGCGATGGCCTGGTCGAGAATGGCGAGTTTCTGGCGCCGGGTGCCGGGCATCCAGCCCCTGACCGGGTCGTGGTCAAGTGCGCCAGCTTTAATCAGGCTCTCGACCACGCGCTTGTTAATCGCCTGGCGGTCTACCCGACTGCACAATTCTTCAAGTGACTGGAAGGGGCCAGCGGCCTCACGCTCCTTGATAATCGCCTCAAGCGGGCCTTCGCCGACATTCTTGATCGCCGTCATGCCAAAGCGCACGCCTCGGTCGAACCTGATGCCGGGAGGCAGTGCACCAGCCAGCGCCTCGATCTCGAAGCTCTTGAGCGAGCGGTTCACATGCGGGCCGAACACCTGCACCCCAAGACGGCGTGACTCAAGCGCACCTTTGGTTACATCTTCAAGAAAGCCGCCCGCGCCAGTCAGCACCGCCGCCATATACTCGACCGGATAATTCACCTTCAGCCAACTGGTCTGGTAGCTGAGCAGGCCGTAGAGCGTGGCGTGCGGGCGGTTGAACGAGTAGCCCGCAAAGGGCAGAATTAGCTCCCACAGTTCGTCGGCGACCGCTTGGCTGATGCCCTTTTTTAGACAGCCCGCCTTGAAAATCGCCCCGTTCTCGGCCATCAGCTCCTTGCTCTTTTTGCTGATGGCCTTGATCACGATGTAGGCTTGGCCGAGCGTGTAGTCGGCGACCATCTGGAGCAGTTGCATAATCTGCTCTTGGTAGACGATCACGCCGTAGGTGTCTTCGAGGATCGGTTTGAGGATCGGGTGCAGGTACTTAATGCCCGCCGGGTGGTTCTTGTTTTGAATATAGAGCGGAATCTGCTCCAGCGGGCCGGGGCGGTAGAGCGCCACCATCGCGTAGAGGTCTTCGACGCGGGTTGGCTTGAGCTGCATGAGGTAGCGGGTCATGCCCGTGGACTCAAGCTGGAACACGTTGCTCGTCTCGCCGTTGCTCAGGCTGGCAAAGACCTTGGGGTCGTCTAGCGGAATCTGGTCAAGCCACATCGCCGTGCCGGTGGTGCGCTCGATGAACTTGAGCGCCTCAGCCACCACCGAAAGACTGGTGAGGCCCAAGATGTCCATCTTGAGCAAGCCCATCTTGGCGAGGGTGGGACTCTCGTAGGCGACCATCACGGCGTGCTCGTCCTTGATGGTGCGTTGCAGCGGCACCATGTTTTCCAGGGGCGAGCGACTGACGACGAGGCCACAGGCGTGCGTGCCGACCGAGCGCATGCGCCCTTGGACTTTGATGGCGGTGTCGATCAGCTTGTGGAGATGCGGCTGCGTCTCGTAGATCTGCTTCAGTTCGGCGACACGACCGAGCGCATCTTCGATCTTGATGCCCACTGGCAAGTTCGGAATGAGCTTGGCGACCTGGTCCACCTCGCCCGAGGCGACGCCAAGCACGCGGCCCATATCGCGCAGGGCGGCTTTCGCGCCGAGGGTGCCGTAGGTGATAATCTGGGCCACGTTCTCGCGGCCATATTTATTGGCAATGTAATCAAGAATTTTGCTGCGGCTATTATCGGCAAAGTCAATATCAATATCAGGCATCTCCAGGCGCTCACGCGAGAGGAAGCGCTCGAAGAGCAGCTTGTTCTTCACCGGGTCAACGTCGGTGATGAAGAGCGTGTAGAGCACCAGCGAGGCGCCCGCCGAGCCACGGGGCAGACAGGGAATGCCGTTGGCGCGGGCGTACTTCACGTAATCCCACACAATCAGCATGTAGTCGGGGAAGCCCGTCGCGTTAATCACGTCCAGTTCGTCGGCCAAGCGCGTGATGTAGTGTGGCGGCGGGTCGCCGCCAAAGCGCCGCATCAAGCCCTCTTCGCAGACCAGCTTGAGGTAACTAGCGGCGTCGTGGCCTTCGGGCAGATCGAACTGGGGCAACTGCACGCGCCCAAATTCCAGCTTGAGCCGACACATATCAGCGATGCGCCGGGTGTTCTCCATGGGCGCTGTCCCGTAGCGCTTGAACTTCTCCCACATCTCTGCGCCCGACATGATGTGGTAGCTCTCGTCCATCTTGAAGTTTTTGGCGCAGAACTCGTCGTAGGTGAGGTTCATGCCCATCGCCATGACCATGTGCTGGGTGGGCTGATCTTCTTTGTGGACAAAGTGCGTATCGTTCGTGACAACCAACGGAATGCCCAACTCCGCGCCGATCCGCACCAACTCGTCGTTGATGCCCTCTAGCTCGGGGGTATTCTCGTGAAGCTGCAGCTCCAGGTAATAATTCTCGGGGCCAAGCAATTCACGGTAGTAGGCGGCATGTTCCATGGCCTGCTTGCGCTGCTGGATCGTGAGCGCCTGAATGACCTCGCCCGCGATGCACGCGGAGGTGACGACCAAACCCTCGCAGTGCTGCTCAAACAACTCGCGGTCAATGCGCGGGCGCGCAAAGATGCCCCGGCCCATCCCGTCGAGGTGCGAGCGCGTGGTCAGCTTGGCCAAGTTGCGGTAGCCGACCTCGTTCTGCGCCAAGAGCAGCAGATGGTAGTAGTTCTTCGCGCCCTTGGTCATCGCGCTGGTGCGCGACCCAGGGGCCATATAGGCTTCCATGCCGATGATCGGGCGAATGCCAGCCTTCTTCGCCGCATCGTAAAACTCCATCGCCCCATACATCACGCCGTGGTCGGTCAGGGCGATGCTGTCCATGCCCAACTCGCCTGCGCGGGTGGCAATCGCCTTCGTTGTGGCGTAGCCGTCGAGCAGACTGTACTCCGAGTGAACGTGCAGATGGACGAAGTCTTTCATGAGGAAAAGTCTTTACACTGAGCAAGCACACATAGCGCGCCTGCTGAACTGAAAGTGAAGGTTTGCAACAACCCCAATGTCAAGTGTAGCGCACAGCAAAGCGATTCTTGAACATAATGTGTGGGGCTGAGTGCCGCTTGGGGGCTGTCTCGCATTATACCATACGGCCCTGTGGATTGAATGTGTGTAAAGCGTGTACCTACTGTGGATAACCTGTGGAAAGCGTGCGCCCGCTGTGGATAACCTGTGGAAAATGTGGATGGGCGCATGACTGTTCTGTGGATCGGGCGTCAGCATAAACGCGCCCCCGCCGCTGGTTCGCAGCGGCGGGGGCGTGTTGCGGTGTGTTCGGGGCGGGGCTACCCGAGGCGATACGCGGTCGCGGCGACCGCCGAACCGACGAAGACGAGCAGCCCAGGGTTGTTCAGCAGCACGGCGGCGGGCGTAGACCCGGCCCCAAGATTGCGCGCCATGGCGACGGCCTCGATGGGCAGGGGCAGGCCGGTGATCTGAAGCAGCAGGCCGCCAAGGGCCATCGCCCCCAGGCCACCAAGGAGCATCCCGCCGGCGGCGGCAAACTGAAGCGGGCGACCACCCAGCCCCTTGCGGGCGCGGTTGGTCAGCCACAGCATCAGCTCACTGACGCTTGGGCCGGCGATGAACGCCAGCAGAAAGCCCCAGAAACTGGTCAGCACAAAGATGCCCAGCGCGGTCAGCAGGCCCATCGCGGCCACGCCGATCACCGCCACCGCCAGCAGGCCCAAACTGCGCTCACGTCGGCGCGGCAGGGTCGTCGGCAGCGGGATGACCACCGAGGCCATCTGGTGGTGCGTCACGATTGCACACTCGGCCTCGACCGGGGCCGCAGGCGCGGCATAGACTACAGGCGCGGCCTGCGGCGCCCGGGGGCGAATGAGGGTGCCAGCGGCCAGCAGCGAGTCGATCTGGGCGATGCTCTCGCGGGCATCGGCGCAACTCGGGTCAAGCGCCAAGGCCCGCTCGTAGAAGCTGCGGCGCTCACGCAACACCGCCGCCGTGGCAGCCAAGCCAAGCCACGCCTCGACGCTGGTCGGGTCAAGCTCGGTGGCGTTGCGAAAGTCGCGGCGGGCACGCCGCGTATCGCCAGCGCTGGCGGCGGTGCGGGCGGTCTCAATCAGGTTGGCGAAGGCGGAGCTCGTCATGGTGGTCATTGGTCTGTCCAGGGCGTTATGCCAGGGTTTGGGTCGCGGGGTCGCGGCTATCCTACCAGGGGGTTGTCGTTCGTGCAACTAGCTTAGCAGCCAGTCATAACCATGCGTCGTGCAGCCGGGGGACTGAAGTCCCCGGCGCTTGGTTGACGAAGCCTGCCTTCGCAGGCTGGTGAGGCCGCGCAGGCGGCCTTCGCACTGCGTCGCCCGTGACTTCAGCCACCGGGCGGGTGTGAAACAACCTCTGTAGGATTGCTATATGCTACAATCTCCCCCGGCCCGACCGGCCCCTTTACCCCGCGTAGCAACGCCCGAAGGAGTTCCCCCAATGAGTGAGAGTTTCCGCATCGAGAAAGATTCGCTTGGTGAGATTCAAGTCCCGGCGGACGCCCTGTACGGTGCCCAGACCCAGCGCGCCGTGCTCAACTTTCCAGTCAGCGGCCTCAAGCCCTACCCCGCATTTGTCTGGGCGCAAGCCGCTGTGAAGCGCGCCGCCGCCGAGGTCAACCGCGACCTGGGGCTGCTCGATGCCACCCTGGCGAACGCGATCATCCAGGCCACCGACGAGGTCCTCGCCGGGCAGTGGCAGAGCCAGTTTGTCGTTGACCCCTTCCAGGCCGGGGCGGGCACGTCGCACAATATGAATCTGAACGAGGTGCTTGCCAACCGCGCTAACCAGATCCTCGGTTTCGCCCTTGATGACGCCAAGAAGCCGGTCAACCCCAACGACCACGTGAACATGGCCCAGTCCACCAACGACACCATCCCCGCCGCCATTCGCCTCGGCTGCCTCTGGCGTTTGCCCGAGCTCCTGGCCGCGATTGACGACCTGGCCGATGCCTTTGAGGCCAAGGCGCACGAGTTCGACGATGTGGTCAAGTCGGGTCGCACGCACTTGCAGGACGCGGTGCCGGTGCGCCTTGGGCAAGAGTTTGGGGCCTATGCGCTGGCGATTCGCAACGACCAGGAGCGCATCGCGACCGCCGCCGAGCGCCTGCGCCGCCTGGGCATTGGCGGTACCGCCACCGGCACCGGGCTCAACGCCCACGGCGAGTACCACCAGCGCATGATCGAGGCGCTGTCCACGCTGACCGGCCAGGGGCTACGCAGCTCGGGCAACCTGTTTGAGTCGATGCAGAGCATGGCCGACCCCGCCGACTTTTCGGCCAGCCTCCGCACGCTTTGTATTACGCTGGTGCGGATCGCCAACGACTTCCGCCTGCTCAGCTCTGGCCCCGCCACCGGCCTCGACGAGATCCGCCTGCCCGCCGTGCAGCCGGGATCCAGCATTATGCCAGGGAAAGTCAACCCGGTGCTGGCCGAAATGCTCAACATGGCCTGCTTTCATGTGCAGGGCTGCGACCTGACGGTGAGCCTAGCCGCCCAGGCGGGCCAGCTTGAGCTGAACGTGATGATGCCGATCATCGCCCACAATCTGTTCGAGATGATGCACGTCCTGATTGGCGCCATCAACGCCTTCAGCACCAAATGCGTCGTCGGCGTCACCGCCAACCGCGAGAAGGCCGAGGGCTGGCTGGCGAAGAACGCCATTCTGGTCACGGCGCTCAACCCGGTGATTGGCTACCTCAACGGGGCCGCCGTCGCCAAAGAGGCCATGGCGACCGGCAAGACGATCCGCGAGGTGGTGGTCGCCAAGGGGCTGCTTTCTGGCGAGGAGGTGGACAAGCTGATTGATGCGCGCACGCTCACCGAGGGCGGCATCCAGGGCATCGCCGCCGCTGGGTAGCGCAGGCACCTTCAGGACACA
>CAIWXH010000648.1 GCA_903916565.1 uncultured Oscillochloris sp.
CCCTGACCTTGCCCCGGCTGCTGGCCCTGGGCCAATTGCGCCACGGCATCAGCTAGGCGCTCAAGTGCCTGGGTCGGCTCCGCGCTTGGTGGGGCGATGCCCTCAGCGCTGGCGCGCACTTGGTCGGCGAGGGTCGGGTTCGCCTGGGCAAGCTGATCCGCCGCACTTTGCAGCGCCTGCGCCAGCTCGGCCCGCGCCTGATCCGAGAGGCCACCAGCCTGACTGGCGAGGTCGCGGAGGCTCTGGGCAGCGCCCGCCGTGTCGCCCCGGTCGAGCGCCTCGGCAGCGGGGCGGGTGACGCTCTGGTCGCGCAGGGCGTTCGCCAGCGCCGCCGCCGCCGCCGCATCACCCGGCCCTGGCACGCCAACTTGGCTTTGCTCAGGGCTAGGCGGCTTGTTGGGCGGAGGCGGGGGCGGCTCCTGTGGATCGCGCTTCACCGTGGCGGGGGCCGCAACCAAGGGCGGCAGCGGCTCCGCCGTTGTGGGTGGCCGGGCTGGCTCGATCTCCCGTAAGATCAACAGGCCGACGAGCAGCGGCACCAGCGTCAGCACCAGGCTCAAATCAAGCCACGGAAAGCGCTGGTGGCTCATGATCTGGCGCCGGATCTGGGCTAGGGTTCGCCGCGACTGTTCGTGGAGGTACGCGCCCACCCCTGCGGCCTGCGGGCTAACCTCAAGCGCCGTGGTCAGTTGCTCATGCAGCCCGAAGCGCCGATCAAGGCGGCGTGCCACCTCGGTCGCAGCCATGCGTGGGCGCAGCACCAGCAACGACCCCAGGGCGATACAGCCCAGGGCCAGCGACATGATCCAGTTTGTGACGAGCGGCCAGCCCAACAGCAGGTGAAGTCCCACGACCACCGACAGGAGTGCGAGGGCAAGGCTGCTCGTCCTGAGCAAGAGGCGCACCCCACGACGCGCCCAGCGGTCGCGTGCAAGTTGGTCAAGTTGCATCTGGAGGGAGGTTGGCACACCTTCAGTATACCTGTGCGCGGAAAGCCGCGTCAAAGCCAAAAGCGTAGGCTCCCCGCCCGGTGGCTGAAGCCACGGGCTACGGGTACGAAGGCCGCCTGCGCGGCCTTGCTGAGCCTGCGAAGGCAGGCTTCGCAAATAAAGAGCCGGGGGCTTCAGCCCCCCGGATTCCACAACCTGTGTAGGACTGCTATAGCACCCTCGGCTCAGCGCGTCAGCAGGCTCAGCACCACGACCCGGTAGCGCCACTGCGCCCGCAGGCGTAGCCCCGCCATCCTCGCACGGCGGTTCAGCTCTTCCAGCGGCGGAAACGCGATTCCGCCAACACTCAGCACGCCCTGAAGTGCGCGTCCTGGGCCAGTCGTGCCTCGCGTCAGACACATCATCGCGCAGCGCCCGGTGGGGGCAAGCGTGCGCCGCAGTTCGCGCAGGGCCAAGTCAATCGCGCCAAGCTCATTCAGCGAGCCACCCATCGTCAGCACCGCCACCGTCCCTGCTGCAAAGGGCAGCGCCTGCGCCTTCGCCCGCACAAAGCTCACCCGCAGCCCCTCGGCCAGGGCGTAGGCGCGGGCCTGCCGGAGCATCGGCAGCGCGTGGTCAAGCCCAATCACGTGGCCCGCCGCCCCGCCTTGCGCCCGCGCCAAGGCCCGTGCGTACAGCCCGTTTGAGCAGGCCACATCAACGCAGAGGCCGCCCCGCTCGGGCGCGGCGAGCCCAACCAGGAGTGGCAGCTCGCGCTCATAGCCAAACGGCTCACCGGCGAGCAGCGTCAGAGCGTGTGGGCGCCACGCACGCTCGTAGCCCCACGCCGTCGGCGGCAGATAGTTCGTTAGTTGCACCAAGGTGGTGGGCATGTCCAGGGGGCCAAGCAGGTCGGCCACGCCCCGATCAATGCGATAGCGCACCCCGCACACGGGACAGCGCAGCCGCCCCGTGACGATCTCCCCATCGGTTGAGCGCCGCACCCGCCCCGCAAGCTCAAGCGGTGCATCAGGGTGCTGCGGGCACGTCAGATGTGCCAGCGCCTCAGCATACATGGAGGCGGGCCAACGTAACGCCTTGCGGCTTTGCGGCTTTGCGACTTTGGGGCTTTGACAAGGTTCGTAGCTACTTTACAGTTTGGGTACGCGCAGGGCTTTCTGCTGCGTTCGGCCTGAAACCTGAAACCCGACACCTGAAACCTTGTCTTTGCGGCTACGCTTCACGCTTCGCAGCTCTCGCCGTGCTCTCTGGCGATGGGTTCCTCCATCGTCAGACCCTCCTCGATGACCGGCTCCTCAAGGCGGTGCTGCTCGACCAGTTCGAGAAAGAGATCGAGCAACGTCGGGTCCCAATCGTGGCCCCGGCCCTCGCGCAAGCGCCGCAGCGTCTCCTCAAGCCCCAGCGAGCGCCGATAGGGGCGGTCGGTCATCATCGCATCATAGGCATCGACCACGGCGACAATGCGCGCCCCAAGCGGAATATGCTCACCACACAGGCCATGCGGGTAGCCCGAGCCGTCCCAGCGCTCGTGGTGGTGGCGGATAATCGGCGCAACCTCGGACGCAAAGCGCATCGGCTGGACGATCCGCGCCCCATATTCCGGGTGCCGCTTGATCTGCGCGTACTCCTCCGGGGTCAGCGCACCCGGTTTCCGCAGGATCGCGTCATCCACCGAAATTTTGCCAATATCGTGGAGCAGGCCACCGAACCGAATGGCCTTGATCTGTTCCTGGGGAACGCGTGCGGCCAGCGCCAGTTGCTCGCTGTAGCTCGCGAGTCGGCGGAGGTGGCCTTCGGTGTAGGCGTCCTTTGCCTCGACGGCCAGCGCCAGCATAAAGATCACGCGCTCGGTTCGCTCTAGCTGGTCGGTCAGGCGCTTGATCCGCAGTTGCGAACGGATACGCGCCCGCAGCAGGCTCTGATCAAAGGGCTTGGTAAGAAAATCGTCGGCCCCAACCTCAAGCCCCCGCTGCCGATGCTCCCGGTCATCCAGACCCGTCAGCATCGTCACGGGGATCAAGGCGGTCGCCTCGTTATCCTTCAGCCGCTGGCAGACGGCAAAGCCGTCGAGCTTCGGCATCGTCACATCGAGCAAGATGAGATCGGGAGCCTCGCGATCAACCGCTTCCAGCGCCTCAACGCCGTTGGTTGCCGTGATCGGAATGTAGTCGTCGCGCCGGAGGATGCGGACGAGCAGATCGAGGATCGCAGGATCATCATCCACAACCAAGATCTTGGCCGACACTTCCATCCCTTTCCCTGAGACGACCCGCCAGCGCGCTCGCGTCTGCTGGCCGATGAGCCTCGCCTTCAGTGCGCTATCGGAGTTCAGTGACAGAGCGCACGCGCCCCGTCGTATGGTTATGATAGCACTGCGATGGGATAGAAGTATAACACCGACTTAACCATTTTTGAATCAATGGTCAATTAAGATCTAAATAATTCAAGGCGCGGTTCGGGAGAATCAACAAGGGAGGGCATGGCCCTCCCTTGTTGATTCGCACCCGTACGAAGCTACGAGGCGCAGCCACCGCCACCGCCGCAGCCGCCACCGGCCTCATCATCGGCCTCGGCATCGCCGCTAGTACGGAACGACTTACCGCAGCCGCAGCTTGACACGGCGTTGGGGTTGTCGATCTTAAAGCCGTTGTTGTTCAGTTCGTTAATATAGTCAATCGACGCGCCCGTGAGGTAGCCAGCGCTGATCGAGTCGACCACTACGCGCAGACCAGCCGCCGTGAACGTGCTGTCACCCTCGCGGGTTTCGTCGTCGAACGTCATCCCATACTCAAGACCCGAGCAGCCGCCGCCCGAGACGTAGACGCGCAGCGCATACCCATCAAGCTGCTTCTCACTCATCATCGCCTGCAAGTGGCTCGAAGCGGACTCGCTCACGCTCAGGATCGGCACTACCGGGGTCAGCTCGATCAGGGTGTGCTCCATGGTCGTCATAAGGCCAGTCCTCCCTAAGTCTTATCGTTTCGCCACAGCCCCGCCAGAGTCACGAACATTCTTCGTGCTTACTATAACAGACATCTTCCGAAAATACTAGGTCAATCTATCCAAAAGACCCCCTGGGGGTATGACAACCACCCGGTCAATAACCATCACGGCGAACAGCAGCGCTAGGTAGAGCAGACTGTACGTGTACAGCCCCCAGATGCTCGCTTGGTCGCCTTTGCGCCAGACAGCCCAGGCGTAGCGCATGAAGATCGCGCCCAGAACGCTCGCGCTGGCGAAATAAACCCAGCCCATCGCGCCAATCAGGGGCAGCACCAGGCTCAGGGCCACCAGCAGCGCCGAGTAAACCAGAATTTGCCAGCGGGTCTCGGTGGCACCAGCGACCACCGGCAGCATCGGCACGCCTGCCCGTGCGTAGTCCTGCTGCTTCACCAAGGCCAGCGCCCAGAAGTGCGGCGGCGTCCAGTAAAAGACGATGGCGAAGAGCAGCACCGCCGCGAGGCTCAGGTGCCCCGTCACCGCCGTCCAGCCCACCAGGGGCGGGATGGCCCCGGCTCCGCCGCCGATCACGACGTTCTGCCATGTGCTTCGCTTCAGCCATTGGGTGTAGATCCAGGCGTAATAGCCGATGCCGAGGGTGGAGCAGAACGCCGCCAGCGGCGTCGTAAAGACCAGCAGCACCACCACCGACAGGGCGCTCAAGGTCAGGCCAAAGCGCAGCGCAGCGCGTTGCGAGATGCGTCCACTTGGCACTGGGCGGCGACTCGTGCGGCCCATGTTCAGATCAATCTCACGGTCAAAGGCGCAGTTAATCGCGCCCGCGCCGCCCGCCGCGAGGTATCCGCCTACCATTGTCCAGCAGACCAACCCCAGCGACGGTGGGCCAGCCTCAGTGAGATACATCGCCGCCGCCGTTGTCACGAGCAGCAGCGCAATCACCTTGGGCTTCGTCAGGCTGAGATAGTCGCGCACCAGTGAAGGTGGTCGTGCTGCCTGCGCCATCGCTGGTGCGGGCACGCCCTGAATGTGTTCCGCTGCCAGCACCATGGCCGGTCGGCGCATTGTCACCACAGCCAGCGCCAGCGCAACGCCCCAAAGCGTGGCGCTCAACCCCACGCTAAAGCCCGCCGCAGCGGGCGTCAGGAGCAAGAGCGGCACCTCGGCAATGGTTAGCAGCAGCACCCCCAGCGCCCCCATCAGCAGCACCCGGTCGTCGCGACGCACACGCCACATCTGCCCCAGCGTGCCCGCTGCCAGAAGTCCAACCATCGCCAGGGCACCGCCCGTATTGGCTGGCAACAGCGTGGCGGCCAACACCGTGGGCGTCAGCGTCGCCTGTGCGCTCAGGGCCACGGCCAGCACGCCGGTTGCCCCCGCTGTCCACCAGGCCAACCCAGTCAGCCGTCCAGCCTCACGCGCTGCCCGCCCGCCCAGGCGCTCGATGGTGGCGGGCTGCGCCAAGGCGGCCCATGGCACCACCTGGCATGCCAGCACCAGCAGCGCCCCGCCTAAATGTGTCACATTGGCCGCAGCATAGAGTTGTAGCGCGACCATCATGGCGCCCACCGCCATCTGAATCAGCCCGAGCAGCGGAGCCGCCAGCAGCGGCAGACGCACCCAGCGGTCGGCCTCAGCGCTGCGCCATACCGTCACGGCCCCCAGCGTTACCAGCACCAGCGCCAGTAGCACCAGCACCCGATGGGCCAACGCCACCCAGACCAGCGGCGTCATCGGTGCCATTAGGCTCTCGGTGCAGAGCGGCCACGTTGGGCAGCTTGATGCGCTGTTGGTGGCGCTGACCAGCCCGCCTGAGCTGATGACGGCTAGGGTCGCAAGCGATCCGGCGCGAACGAGGGTACGTAACCTAGTGCTGGACATCCAGGAAACCTTTTGGCACGGGCAGGGGATCACGTTCCGCCGCGTTAGATCAGCGCGAGGTAGACACAATAGAGCAGCACGCCAGTCAGCACCGCCGTCGCCAGAGTCCACGCCACTTCGGCGTCACCATGACCTCGTGGCGCATCGGTCGGCAGGCTCAGTTCACTCTTACGTAGGCGCCAGGCCGAGCGCACCAGCAGCGCCTGTCCACCCACGAACACCGCGACAATCAGCCAGAATAGACCGTAGCTTACCATACACAGCTTTGCACACCTTCCAAAATTGAGCATTTCAGCCTGACCGTTTGGCGTATCCCCCACCGCGATGCCTTGCGGCTTTGCGGCTTTGCGCGAGATCTCCTCGGCGTTGCAGTCTGCCCCTGATCCCTGAACCCTGACCCCTTGCTAGAACTCAGCGCCCCACGAACTCTAGCTCGGCACCCCCAATCGTGATGCGGTCGCCGCTTTGTAAAGGCTGTGCCGTCCCAGGGCCAAGACTGCGCTCACCGATGCGGGCCGTCCCGTCAATCTCGGGCAATACCGCCAGCTCGAAGCCATCGCCTGCCCGGCGCACGACGGCGTGACGCCAGGCCACGCCTGCGTCAGGCAGGTAGAGATCATTGCCATCGTAGCGCCCAATACTCGTCGTGTCCGTTACCTCGCGCACCAATCCGGCTTGTTCGCCCCGTAGCACTCGCAGCTCACCTCGGGCAAACACCTGGCGGGCCAGCGGAATCAGGGCACCGATGCAGGCACCCACGATCACAAGGCCCAGGCCACCAATCCAGATCTGCGCCGAGCCACTGGTGGCGAGGAACAGCCGTGTGAGACCTTCGTAGAGCAGTCCGCCCACCAACCCGCCGGTTAGGCCGCCGACGACGGCGTATAGCGCACGCTGGGGCCGTCGGCTCACCAACAGGTCGCCCGCGCCGATCAGCCCACCAAGCAGCATCCAGCTCAAGGTTCGCCCTTCCCAGTCCCCCTGAAGGGCCAGAAACGTCGCCTGAGCGGCCAGCATGCCAATGGCCCCCGCAAGCAACCCGGCCAACCCGCCCAGAATCCCGTCGCGTAGCGCACGGGCTGGCTTCCCCTTGACCATTGCCCCATCGGCTGCCGCCACCAGGGCACCCAGCGCCGTTCCGAGGCCACCGCCCACGAACAGCGCCGCGCCCCACATATCCCACGTCTGGGTCGCCACGCTCCCTACCACCCACCAGCCCACCAGCCCGCCCAGCGCCCCAAAGATCGCCGAGTAGTAAATCTGTAGCGCCTTACTCATCATCGTCCTCAATCGTCTAAGACAAGGTTCGTAGCAGCTTTACAGTTCTGGCTCATGCGTCGCTTGCTGCTGCGCTCGGCCTGAAACCCGACACCTGACACCTTGTCTAACGCTGCTGACGCCGCTCAACGACCGGCTCGCCACAATGCATGCAGAAGGGTGTCCCTGCCTCAACGGGTCGTCCGCACATATCGCAGAAGGTGCGCCGCTCGGATGTCGGGGCCGGCGCAATCGTCTGGGTTGTCCCACACGTCGAGCAGAAACGGGCCGTCGCCCGCAGGGGCGCGGCGCAGTTCATGCACCGTCGTTCCTCGGCGACAGCGGCAGTTGCTGACACGGGCAGCAAAGCTGGCTCAGCGGTGCCCACGGGTAGCGTGAGCGTCGGCTCGGTGCCCAATCGTGGCTCAGGCGGCGCGATGGCGTGCGCGGGTGTAGCATTGACCTCGCCTGTCGGCGCAGCGCCCACATTCCTTCTGCGCCTCAGCCTGCCCGGCAGCACCAGCAGCACTGCCAGCGGCACCAGCAGGGCCACGCCCACCAGGGGATTCGCCGCTACATTAATGAGGTGTAGCTCGGTGTAGCTGCCAGTCGCCGTACTCGCCCCTACGCGCACCTGAATATTGCGCCGCGTCCCGTCGTAGAAAGGCCGTGGACTCACATAGGTCAGCCGATACTCGCGCTGCACGTCGCCCGCCAGACCCGTGTACAGCTCGGCCAGCGCATCGCTCTGCGGCGCGTAGAAGTAGCGCCCGCCAGTCGAGTCGGCGATCTGTCGGAGTACCGTCTCGTCAATCTCGTCGGTGGCGGAACTCGCCCGATTGCCCAAGCCCACCACCGCCACCGGCTGTCCGGCGGTCTCAGCGTAGGCGATGGCTTCCGCAAGGGTGTGCTTGCTGCCAGACTCATCTGGGCACGTATCGAGCGGCAATGGCACACGACAATCTTGTCCGTCGCTCAACACCAGTAGCAAGCGCCGCCCCGGCTCGTTCCGCAGCAGCTCGACCCCCGCCACGACCGCGTCGTAAAGGGCGGTGCCATTCTCCGGCTGCAACTTGCTGATTGCGTCGTTCAAGGCGGTGACATCTCCGCTGAACGGTTGTGCCACCTGTATATCTTCATTAAAGGCGACGACGGCAGCCCGGTCGCCTGGACGCAGCAGCTTAACAAAGGCGGTCGCGGCCTCACGCGCACCGTCAATCTTATGATTCTCGGCCATGCTGCCCGAGTGATCCAGCACCAGCACACTCGTCACGGCACCCGCGCCCGCGCCGCCAAAGGCGGTGATCGCCACCGGCGCACCGTCCTCGGTCACCGCGAACGCGCCGCTGTCCAGCCCCAGGCGCGGCTTTCCGCCCGCATCGGCCACCGAGACGTACAGGCTAAGCTTGGGGTACGCGCTTGCGTCAACTTGCTCAACACGGGTTACGCCGCCCGCCAGCGGGGGCGTCAACGGGCGCGCAAGGGCTGATGCAAGGATTAGGCTTATGACAACCAGGAGCATCAGCATGGCTGTCGGCAACAATACACGTCGCATACCAGACCTCCAGGGTTGTCTGCAATGCTCACTAGCCTTACAGACGCTGCGCGTATCCCAAAGGTTGCGATTCGGTTGTGGCCGTACCACCGAGCATGTGGTAAGGGTATTGCCGCACCAGCCGATAGCAATCCTACGCCAGTCACGTTGCAGCGCGGATCGTCGGGGCGCAGCATGCTGCGCCCCGACGCCACGTCTCCGTACCATCGGCTTTACGACCCGGATCGGATTGTTCTCGCTCTCGCTTGTGTTGTTACCGGCGGCAGGTTGTCCATAAATGGTGTATTATGGGTCTATGTAGGCGCGTAGTGTTGCAAGCATAATGTGCCGCTTGTTACAAATCATACAAGACAGGGGCGGGATGTGATCGGCTACAGGTGCCAAAGTGCGGTTCCGGGCAACGGACAAATCCCGTCAAGAGCTTGTGCATTATACGTGCATGTAACAGAGTAACGCATTGCATCACGGGCTTGTGGTTGCCCTTTTTGCGTATTGTAGCGGCGTGACAACTGATTAGAGTGCTTCGTACACCCAGGTCGCTTTTATTGACACCCCCCGATATTCGTGGTACTATTCCGGCACAGCCATGAATAGTCTCGTTAGCACCCATCACTGTACATTTTTGCCATTTAAGCAAAAAACGCTGACCCGGCATGGGCCGGTTCTCTGGCTCTAGTACCCGCCTATATGTGTCGCTGAGCGCTCCGCTCCTGGAAAGGCTACGATGCGAACCCTCATCTTTACGGGCAAAGGCGGCGTCGGCAAAACGAGCGTGGCTGCGTCCACTGCTCTGCGTGCGGCCGATATGGGTCTGCGTACCCTGGTGATGAGTACCGACCCGGCCCACAGTCTTGCTGACTCGCTCGATCTCGAAGGCCCGCTTGGTCCTGAGCCTGTGCGTGTAGCGCCTAACCTTGACGCCCTTGAGGTTAGTATTTACCACGATATCGAAAACAACTGGGGTATTGTGCGCGAGCACTTTTCGCAGTTGATGGCCGAGCAGGGCGTCGAAGGTATTCTCGCTGACGAGATGAGCGTTCTTCCTGGTATGGAGGAGGCGTTTCCGCTCCTTCGGATCAAGAAGCACAAAGATCAGGGCGATTATGATCTGCTCGTGATCGACTGTGCCCCTACTGGTGAGACGTTGCGCCTGCTCTCGGCGCCCGAGACCTTCAAGTGGGCGATGGGGATGCTGCGCGGGGCTGAGAAGTTTGTGATCAAGCCGCTCCTGCGGCCGATGAGCAAGATTAACCCCACGCTGAGCAAGATGATTGCCCCGACCGAAGTCTACGACGCGGTCGATGACATGTTCTCGCAGATGGTCGGCGTCACCGAGACACTCTCCAACCCGCTTGAGACTTCGGTGCGCTTGGTCATGAACCCCGAGAAGATGGTGATTAAGGAGAGCCAGCGTGCGCTCACCTATCTCTCCATGTATGGTATGACCGTTGACACGGTAGTGGTTAATAAAATCCTGCCGGTGGATCAGGACAGTGGGTACCTCAATCACTGGAAGGACGTGCAGCAGCGCTATCTTCTGGATGTGCAGCACTCGTTCTCGCCGGTGCCGATTCGCCATGTGCCCTACTACGCCGAAGAGGTGGTGGGCCTGGTGAAGTTGCGGGCGATGGGGCTTGATATCTATGGCGATAGCGATCCTACGGCGATTGTTTACAAAGAGTCGCCGATGGACATCGCCAAGTTGCCTGATGGGACGTATCGCGTTAAGCTTAAGCTTCCCTTCGCTGACGTCAGTCAGCTTGATCTGTTTCAGAATGGCGATGAGTTGGTCATCCAGATCGGCGACTTCCGCCGCATCATGACCCTGCCTACGAGCCTGGCGGGCCAGGAGGCAGGGCAGGCCGAGATGGAAGGTGACTGGCTTATTGTTCCGTTCTTTGCGGCGAGCGGCGTTCGCCGTTAGCTCGCGCAGCTCGAGGGTGGCTTCCCCATTGCGCCCTCGGGGTCTTCCACTGGGGTCTACCGGGGCTAAACCCCGTAAGCCTATTAGGGTGTACGCTTAGGTTAAGGAGGTGTACGGATGGCCGTTACACGAGGCTGGTTCTCGGAGTCTGCGGGCACGGTCGCGCAGATCGGCGACATCATGTTCCAGGGCCACTGGCAGTGGATCTCCAATCTGCTCCAGGGCACGTCGGCTGCGGTCGAGACCATCAACCGCAACGCTTACCCGGGCATTGCCCGCAGCGGCAGCGGTGAGGGTGTTTTCACCACTTCGGATGTGGGCTTCCGCCCGAAGCGCATTCGGTCGCGTTTCACTCGCTAGTAGTGAGCGGGGGACTGGATACAGGGTACAGTCGCAACGCTCTGTATCTTGTATCCAGTTTTCTCTATCTTCGACCATGATTAGTTTGCTTTACCACAGTCATACCGTCGTCCCCAATCATCTCACCGAACTCGAGGCGATGAGCCTGATCGAGTCCGATGAGCAGATTTTGATTGCCCTCGACGGTGTGTTGCTCGACGGCAATGGGCGTCGCCTGAGCGGTCCTACGCTCCACGACTATTGTCTGGTGACGAGTCTGCGTGTAATCCTTTGGGCACGCGACTATGGTCGCCACCTCTGCTGCGCCTTCCCGCTGGCTGAATTGACGACCGTTGAAGGGGCGGGGGTTGACCCGATCCATGCCCAGATCCAGCTGTCTTTTGCTGCCCCTGATGAGGACGATCAGCACTTCACCCTGACCCTGCTTCCACTCGCTAATCTCCAGGCCGCGCTGACCCTGTTACGTACGGCTAGTGAGACGGCACGCGAGTTGGCCGCCGAGGGTGTCGATTCACGCGAGGCTGGTGTCGAGATTATGGCTGTTCTTGGCGAGCAGATCTATGGTCATGTCGATGGTCTGCGCCCCGGTGAGACCCCCTATCGCTGGCCCGGTGCCGCCGCTAGTCATAGTCAGCCCGTTAGCCCCGCCCCGGCCTTCGCCCATGACCCCGCCAGTTTGCCGCCTGGTCAGTTCTACACCGCTAGTCGCCTTGCGCGCTCAGCATGGGATACGCTCCGTCGCTCGATCCGTGAGGCCGATTTGCCGATTGAGCTGAATAGCGGTAGCCTGCGCGAGTTGACTGAGGCCGTCCGTGCCATCAATGAACTTGTGCATACGGTCGCTACGAATCCGAGCGCCCAGCAGATGGCTATGGCCTTTATCAATCGTAATCAGGGTGGCCCCGCTGCTCCCGCCGCTACCCCGCCTGAGACTGCCCAGCGCGGTACAACGCAGCGCCCGGTCACGCCAAGTTCGGCTCCCGCTGCGGCGGCTGGCGCTGCCGATGCGACGGCAAG
The DNA here is from genome assembly GCA_903916565.1 of uncultured Oscillochloris sp. Classification (GTDB taxonomy): domain Bacteria; phylum Chloroflexota; class Chloroflexia; order Chloroflexales; family Chloroflexaceae; genus CAIWXH01. The sequence continues at coordinate 11,903 of CAIWXH010000648.1, forward strand.
CGCCTTCTATCACGAGATTCCCCTGCGCCGTCGTGGTGCCCCGCATCCCGGACAAGGTACGACCGAGCCTTCAGTTGAGCGACCCGTCGAGCCGACGCAGCATGGCTCTGGCGCGTACCAAGCCGACGCCCCCGTCCCTGACCGTCGCGAGATTCCGCTCCGTCGCCGTGGCCCGGATACGGTAGCCCCTCGACCGTTGGCTCATGGACACTTGCCCGCCGCAGTCAGCGGCTCGGGCGATGCTGGCCTAGACGACGGCTCGCCGACGCTCGATAACCGCCACCAGTAACGACGCGCGTGCGTCATGGCACCTTGCCGCCACCAGTGGCAGTCAAACAGGCACTAGACAGGGAATGACTATGAGCACTCGCCCGTATCTCGGCGTTAATGTTAACGCGGCCAGCGCCGATGAAGTGCGCGTTCGCGGACTGCTTGAGGATGGCGAAACGCTGCTTGCGCTCTTCGATGGCGTGCTGCTTGACCAAAATCGCCGCCGTGTCGGTGGCATTGCCCTCTCTGACTTTGTTATCCTCACTGATCGCCGCGTGATCACATGGGCGCGTGGCCTCTTTAACGATGCGGTCGATAGCTTCCCTTGGAAGGATGTCGATGTCGTGCAGGCCGAGACCTGGGATCCTTGGCACGGTCGAGTGCATCTGGCCTTCCGTCTACCTAGCATTGCGCCCCGCAAGCGCCGGATCGCAGTTCAAGGTATGACTGAGGAGCCTGGTAGCGGCGAACGCTTGGTCATGAATACCCTTGACTATATGCCGGTCGATGATGTCGCCGTTTTTGCCCGCATGGTCGAGTTGGTAGGTGATCAGATCGTTAATGCGGTCGATAGCGCAGAGTTGATTGCCAATTTCTTCGCTGAGTTCCACCCCAGCGAGCGTGTGTCGCTTCAGTCGGTTTTCGATACGTCGCCTGAACCCACTGCCCCGGTGCCGGTGCCCGAACTGGTTGCCCAGAAGAGTGCGCGCAAGCGCTGGTGGCAGATTGGTCGCGCTGGCGAAGAGCAGCAGGAGTTGACGCCGCCCAGCGACTCGAGTAATTTGGTTTCCGCCTACGAGAGCCAGCGTCCTGGCGGTTCTAGCATCGTTTCCGGCACGCTCGTCGGCAACAATGCTCCGCCTGGGATGTCGGCTAGTGCTACGAACTCGATGCTGATCCAGATGTCTGACCAACTGGGCGTCTACGAGGTTAGTCGCACGCTGCGCCTTTTCCTTGAGGCACCTCGGCGCATGGCCCGCAGTATTCGCCGCGCTGGCGAGGCCGTGGGCGGAGCCACCGAGATGATGAGCGGCCTCCAGGACTCGCGGGTGCGGCGTAATGCGATGCGTGGCCTCTATATGTCTGTAGCGCACCAAGAGGCCCAGGGTGGCCCCATGGCGAGCATTGGCCCAGTCGTGCGGGCGGCGGTGCGTTTTGCCGAGCCGCTTGAGGAAGAGCAGGATCAGCAGCAGGCCTCGCGCCGCGTTCAGGTGCGCTCTAGTGTTAGGGGGCGCCGGCCCCCAACACCGGTCGAGACTGAGATTGATGAGGCGGCACAGCGGAATGACGAGCCGCGTCAGGCTCCTTCTTTGGTAGATCCGACCGCTACCCCAACAGTGACTAGGCCCGACCCGCTGAAGCGCAGTATTAGTGTCCGTAAGGTTGCCCCCCCAACGAGCGAGGCACCCGAGGTGCCCGAAGTGCCCGAGGATCAGCCACAGCGGGTTGCCCCAGTGCGCCGTATCGCGGTCGGTCGGACGGGTAGTCAGGCCGCCGAACCTGTTCTTAACGGTAATGGCAGGGCAGTGGGCCAGCATAGCAACGGTGTCCATCGACCAGACGACGAGAATGCCTGAGCTACGCTGTGTGATTGGTGTCGGGTCAGGTATCCTGGCATCAATCGTACATCCTGATCGTATATCTACATGACGCGTGTCATTATCTACTCGGGTAAGGGCGGCACTGGCAAGACCACGATTTCGGCGTCTACGGCGACCCTGCTGGCGCGTTCTGGTCGCCGGACGCTGGTGCTTTCAAGCGACCCGGCCCACTCGCTCGCCGACGCAATCGGTGTGCCGATCAGCCGTGACCGGCCAACTGCCATCATTCCAGGACTCTATGGCCTTGAAGTGGACACGACCTACGAGTGGCGCCATAACTTGGGCGGTTTCCAGCAATTTGTTGCCTCGACCTATTCGAACCGTGGGGTTGACCGCTCGACCGCAGCCGAGTTGGCTAATCAGCCCGGCCTCGATGAGATTCTTGCGCTCCAGCGGGTGATGGATGAGGCCCAGAGCGGGCGGTGGGACGCAATTGTCCTTGATACGGCACCAACCGGTAATACCCTGCGCCTGCTCGCGTACCCTGAGATGATTATCGGCGGTGACGCGGGCAAGAAGTTCTTCCGGGTCTATCGCGGTCTAGCCAATATTGCTAGACCCTTTAAGCGCGACCTGCCGAACGACCGCTTCTTCGACGAGGTTGGTACGCTCCTTGAGCGTATGGATCAGTTGGCGAATTTCTTGCTCAGCCCCGAGATCTCGTTGCGCCTCGTGCTCAATCCTGAGAAGTTACCGCTACTTGAGACCCGCCGCGCCTATACCTTCCTCAACCTCTACGGGATGATGGTTGATGCGGTCATGGTGAATAAGATTCTGCCCCGCCGCTCTGACCTTGGCCCCTACTTCGACTACTGGGTTAGTCTCCAGCGCGGCTATCTCCAAGAGATTGATGACAGCTTCGCACCCACGCCGATCTTCCGCACGGTGCTGCAGGAAGGCGAGCCAATTGGCATCCCGGCGCTTGAGGCGATTGGGCGGGCCACGTTTGGCGAGACCGATGCAGGCGCGTTGCTCTTCGACGAGCGGCCGATCTGGCTTGAGCAGTGGAATGAAGAGGGCGAACTAGGCAAGTACGAGCTGTGTATGAAGTTGCCCTTTGTCGAAGCGGGTGAGCCGTTTCAGCTCTCGCGCAGTGGCCCGGATCTTGGGGTGAGTGTCGGTCGCTTGCAGCGTACGATTGCCCTGCCCCGGATCCTCTATGACTGTGGGATGGGGCAACATCGTTACGAGAGCGGCGTGCTGCGCCTGGAGTTCCGAGAGGGTGAGGGCCTTACTCCCGCCGATGAGTCCGATGAACTGCGGGTTGAGGCCGCCTGAGGTGTTTCTCGTTTGTACCTTGCCAGGACTTGACGGGCTACGGCGTACGGACGGATCATGCAAATCCTGATCTTCTCGGGTTACAACCAGATTCTTCAGAGCGCGGCAGCCGTGGCGACCGCCTGTCACGCCGCCCGGCGCGGCAAGCGCGTGTTGCTTGCCTCGGCTGGGCCAGCCCATCTCACTGGCGCAATGCTTGGGCAGAGCCTGGGTCCGCGCCCACTTGAGCTTGAGTCACATCTGGCTGCGTTGGAGATCAATTCGATTGAAGAGCTCGGGACGCTCTGGGATGCCACACGGGGCGGTATCCGTGGCGTGATGACCTCGCGCCTGCGTGAAATTGGCCCGGAAGAGTTGCCCGCCTTCCCTGGGATCGATGCGATTGGGGCGATTATTGTCGCCGACCGTGCCCGCAAGATGAATCGCTTTGACCTAATGGTTGTCGATGGGCCGATGCCCAATAGTCTGACCGGGGCGCTCTCGCTGCCCGATGCCTTGCGCTGGCTCACACGGCAGATCTTTGGCCTTGATCGTGGGCCTGGTCAGTCACGTAGCTCGCAAGAGGCCGCGATTTTTCCTGCGGCGCTGATCGCACCATCGGCCCAGGCTCCGCTACAGAGTCTTCGTATCTACCTAGAGGATCAGCGTGCGAGCATTAGCACCGATACCGGTGCCCGCGTGCGGCTAGTCGCTACACCTGAAGAGCTAGCCTTGCCATCGGTGCGCGCTTCGCTTACGGCACTTGGCCTGTATGGCATGGCTTGTGATGAGTTACTTGTCATCGGTCAACCGGCTCAAGTTGATGATGTCTATCGTCACGAATTTTCACCCCAGACGAGTAAAGCCCGTCCCGTTCTACGGGTCAGTGAGTTGCCTAGTGCCCCAGCCATTCGTGATACCTGGGCGCTGCGCGGCGCAGCGCTCTATCGTGACGGTGACGTCTTCGACCACACAAGCGCTGTGCGCTCCAGCGCACATGAGCGCGAGGTCAAGCTTTACATTCCCTTCCTTGATCCGAAGATGCTCGATATCGCACTCGCCAATGAGGAGGTGCTGGTGCGTCTCGGCACCCTCCGCCGCCATGTGCTGCTTCCCGGTATCGCGGCTGGAGGGCGCCTGCGGGCTAAGGTTGACCCCGACGAGGTGCTGCGACTCTGGATTGAGTAGCGGTCGAGTATAGGTTATGGCGCTTGTGCAGTCGGCCAGGGTTACGACTTGCTACAGAGGCTAACGATGGGCAGTTCAGTGCCGAACACAGCAGAGGTTGAGCGCCCGGCCCTCAACCTTCAGGCTGCTACCGAGAAATACCGAACGTACCGCGCTGAGGTCGATGCTCATCTGGCTGGACACCTGAGCAGCACAGAGCGGGAGCGACTTGAGGCTGCGCTACGCCTGATGGACGAGGCGCGCTTTGTCGAGATCAACGGGGTTGTCCATCACTACATGGATTATGGGCCACGCGATGGTGAACCCCTCGTGCTGATCCATGGTTGGGACTGCTCGTCGTATTGGTGGCATCATATTATTGATCCCCTGGTGGCCGTAGGGTATCGCATTATCCTGTACGATCTGAAGGGCCATGGGTTCTCAGATAGCGACCCGCAGATGGGCTACCGAGTGGCCGACTTCAGCGATGATCTGAAGGCGCTAGGTGATGCCCTAAAACTGCCGGCGCACCACGTAGCAGCTTTCTCGCTGGGTGCCTTCGTAGCCCTGCACTATGCGGCGAACAACGCGGCGCGGGTGCGTTCACTGGTTTTCTTTAACTTCAGCCTGCTCACCTATAATGCAGTGGCCGCCGCCATGACCCCGGCGACGCTGGATTTCGTCTTCAACAAGATGCTCCGCCCCATCGAGAAGCGTGGGCTGTGGTGGATTCCGTATATCTACGCCCGGCTGGTGCTGTCCAAGAATGCCGCTTCGGTGAGCGATGTCAAGCTGGCGACCTTGAGCCTGCGCTGCTGCGATCCCCAGGCGATCCGCATCTCGGCGGAAGAGTTGGCCCGCCGCGATGTGCTTGACCCGTTGCCCGATCAGATGCGGCGCGTGCAACAGCCAACCCTGCTGGTGGCGGGGTCAGGTGACCCGATTATGCGCCCTCAAGATGGACGCAAGCTGATGCAGTTGGCGCCCCATGGTCAATACATTGAGGTGCCGCGCTGCGGTCACCTTATTCTGTTTGAGTTGCCCGATCAGGTGGTACAGATCTTGCGACTCTTTCTGCGTGAGGTTCGTTAGCGGTAACGGGTGGGCAGGGGGTGGCCTGCGATAGTGGCAAGCGTGCATTATGGCTTCAAATCGGCCTAGCACGGGTTCAGGTGAGGGAAGAAGGTTATGCAGTTGCTCCTACGCGCTAACGGCCAGCAAGCGGCAATTACGATGGAAAGCGCCGGTGATCAGGTGCTTGTGGTTGGTGAGCATCGTTACAAGCCAGTGCAGATAGCTCGTAAAGTGCGGCGTTACGCTACGCAGATGTGGGGTAGCGAGATCGGTTCCGAGATTCTGAGCGAGCGCCTCACCTTCGAGGCGCTTGATGGTGGACGCCCTAGCGGGCCTTGGACTGACAGCGGCAGTTTCTCGCCGCGTAGCGGTTCGTTTGTGAGCCTTGGCCGGTGGGACGAGGACAGCACGGTGGGCATCGCACTCCACGAATTGGCGCACGAGATGCACCTGCGGCGGGGCGGCTACGACTTCTCCGACGGCGTGCTGCGCGAGGCCGTCTCGCTGCTTGCCGAGCGCGAGGCGGGCTTGATGCGGAGCTTCGAGCGCGAACCGTATCATACCGCGAGCCACTTGATCGCCCAACTCAGCGAGTTGCCCGCCTTTGGTAATCAGTCCTTTGTGAAGCGCTGGAACGAGCTCATGGATCTTACCAATGACGCGGCGCTGGCCGACTTGGTCAACTTCTACCTTGATAAGAGCGAGCGCCTCGGCTTTGATCGCTGGCTCAAGCGATTTACCGATAACCTTGAGCTGCGCGATGCCTTGTTGAGTAAGCTTGCGGTAACGAGCTTGCGCTACAGCCTTGAGTTGCGCCGTCAACTGATTGGGAATGTTGTGCGTTGCGGCGCAGAGATCACGCCCGACCAGATCGTCCGTGTGCTTGACTCGGTTGTCACGCTCGACCGGCGTTATCCGAACGATGACTTGGGCCGGATTATCGACTTTTGCTTTGCGCCACACGCTCGTCGGAAACGGCGGCTTTTTGCCTTCGGGTAAGGGTTTGCGTCTGGGCTTACGCGGTAACCCCCGCCTATGGAATGAGAGGACACCCCTATGTCCAATTCAAGTTCGTACAGCTGGTTACCGAACTGGCTGCTCAAGTTCCTGAACCTTGATGACGAGCTACCCAACTACGGCCCTAGCAGTAGTTACAGTAAAGCGTCGCCCGCGCCGCCGTCGTTGAGCTTCGCCGCATCGGTGCGCCCGGCGTCAACCTACACGCCCTCCGCGCAGTCGCCCTCTGCCTACGCTCAGGCCACCCCGTCTGAAGGGGGCGGTAGCTCACGCTTCGCCAGTTACCTCGGCACGCCGACCCCCGAGGAGGCGGTCAAGCGCTTCAGTTCGTTTCCGAGCGCCCCCCCCTCGGTGGCCTCGCCGCCGCATGAGAGCGGGCAGCGTCCCGCAGGGCCGCCCCCGCTTGCGCCTCGCCCGGTCACCTCGAATGGCGACATGTCCCTCCCCGGCGCGATTAGCGAGACGGTCGCGAATGGCTTTGTGCAGCCGATTGGTTTTGCGGTGCGCTCATTCGCCCGTGGTGCCTTGCCCCCGCAGGGTCTTGATCAGTTCAACCGTGAACTGGGCGCGACGATGACCGATGTCTGGAACTTTTACACCTACTGGATCCGCTTCGAGACTGATGACCTGTTCCAGATTGGTCGCGAGGCGTTTGACGCCGTGACCGGCCTGTTGCCATCGTTTGGCGAGAGTGTGGCTATCACGCAGCCGCGACGGATTAAGGTGACCCAGGCTGGCGATGCCGAGGCTGGGGTAAAGCGAACGACCCCGACTCCGCCGCCTACTCCGACAGCGGTCTTTAGTCGCACCGTGGCGGCTGATGCGGCGGTGGTGCCGCCTGCGAAGGATATTTCGGCTGAACGCACGGCGCGTGTGGCGAAAGAGACTGCGCCGATTGTTACGGATGTCGCCGAGACGACAACCAAGGTGACGGAAAGTGTGAAAGCGGAGATTGCCGCAAGTGCGCCGACGATCACGCCTGCGGCCGCAGCTTCGCCCGTAGCCCCGACGGTCACGCCTGCTGCTTCAGCTTCGCCCGTGGCCCCGACGGTCACGCCTGCTTCGCCCGTGGCCCCGCCGAAAGCGCCAATCCCCCCCCCGGCGGCGGCTCCAACCAGTGCCCCAAGCGCCTCGGCAGCAACCCCGCCCGCGACGCCTAGCAGTGGCGCGCGTCCTACGACACCTGGCAGCGGCTCGCGTCCTACGACACCCGGCAGCGGCTCGCGCCCCGGTGAGCAGTCGAAGGATCGGCGGGACAAAGGCCGGAAATAGCCTTCAATTGTGCACCCTAGCGGTTGTGGTGCGCGGAGAGAACCTCCCTCCGCGCTTGGCAGGAGAGGCTCCAATGCGCCGACCGATTGTGATTATTGGCGGCTGGCTTTCATCGCCGAGCGACTATGTACGCATGGCGCATACCTTGGCCGCACCGCCCTACAACAACATCGTCTATATCACCGACATCGGGCGCACGATGTGGGCTTCGTTGCGCGATCCGGACTTCAATCCAGTGCTTGATGTACTCAGCCGCACCGTCGAACTAGCACTGAACGAGACGCAATCTGATCGCGTCCATCTGATTGGACATAGCGCCGGGGGGCGCGTTGCTCGGGCCTTTCTGGGCCATATCCCGTATAACGGCGTTCTCTATGACGGTCAGAGGGTGGTCGCGTCGCTGACCACCCTGGGCACGGCGCACACCTCCTACGAGATCTGGGTCAAGGGTTTCGCGAGCGTGGTCAATCAGCGCTATCCAGGTGCTTATTACCGCCATATCAGCTATCGTTCGGTGGCAGGGCACGGGGTTGAGGGGCGTCGTATCGCCAACCCAGAGCAGATGATCGCCTTTAAGTCGTATGAGGCCGGGTACGGCGATGGACATCAGAATGGCGATGGGGTTGTGCCGACGACAGGCTGCTATCTGGATGGCGCGGATAATCTTGTGCTGGAGGGTGCCCGCCACGCGCCCTACAATGCGCCGTTCACTTGGTACGGTGCCCACAAGGTCATTCCGCTGTGGTTCGGTTTTGATGAAGCGCAGGGGGCCAATGCTCCCGCCGAACGCCTTACGCAGCCCGAGATCAGCCGTCAGGTGTAGTTGCTCAATGCCCGTTCAGCGCGGGTGTCTGATCGTCGCTGACGGCACGGTTGTTTGAGCGAACAAGTTTTTGTACTATAATACAAGCATAAAGTATCCGACCGGGTCAGTAACCCACGGCGAACGCTCGTGGGCTTGAATTTCGGTTCAAGCTGGTGCTGACCAGTCTCAGCCACCAATCTTCGGGTTGACGGGGCTACGCGAGCGGCAAGCGTTCACGACCTACCGGCGGGTGCGTTGCCAGCCTGCCGCGCTAGAACCTGGGCATCAACCAACGGTGGGGTACGCCGTGCATGTACTCTTGGGATAGTACCGACCGCTCGCTTTAACGAGGCGAACGTACCCCGCAAGGGGAGTCCTTACGGGCAAACAGGTCTGACGGTCTTCCTGGGCTTTGCGGTCAAAAAGACCGTCACCAATCCGCCAAGCCCGTGTCACTAGGCGTTGAAGCGGGCTGAGGCTTGGCGGTTCTCCCAGTGCTGAAGCGGCTGGGTTTCCGCGCCTAAAGGCAAGCATTCTATGCATATCAGCGATCCGAACAAGCCCAACTACGACTACCTGACTCGCTACGTGTGCGGGATCGAGCTTGATTTCGGTGTGCTGGAGTTCAAGGATCACGGGATCTACCCGGATGTGCTTCGCGAGATCGGCTTCACCGATGTGGCGTTCGCCGAGCAGTACGACCACGTACTCTACCACAGGCGGTTAAGGTCTAGCGGCGGACGAGGCGGCAGGTACGAGTGGTTCGTGGCCGTGAACCTTACGTGCCGTGTTAGCATGGTCGGTGGCTATTTTGGGTAAGGTGTCTCCGGGAGGATCGGCAGGAGCGTGTCGTCAGCCCTGCTCCCGCCCTGCACACTTCTCATATAAGGAGGTCAAGCATGTCGGAAACCACAGGTGAGGTGCGGGTGCGTAACGTTCGCACGAAACGCAGTGAGAACTTGGTGGAGTCCGCGCTGGAATTCGGCGGTGGTGCGCTGCGGATGGGCTTTTCGGTTCTAACCCTCCCCCTGTCGCTGCTGCCCCCGATCAGCCGCCAGCACATCCAGAATGCGACGAAGGAGTTCGCCTACGCTTTCGCGGGTCTGCCGGGCGAGCTTGTTGGGGTGGCGAGCAAGATTGTTGATGACTGGGCCGCCGATAGCGCAGCGGCCGATAAGAAGGCCCCGAAGGACGAACTGACTGCTGGCTAGGTGCGCTGCGCTGTCGCTGGTAGCCCTGTAGGGGCACGGACAGGGACGCCCCCAATGAGGAGTGTATTGTATGAGCGAGAATGCGAACACCACCCGCGCCGATGACGATGGCCTGTTCGAGATGGGCGTCAGGCTCGTGACCAGGGTGGTCCACACGGGCCTGAACGTCGTCTCATCTCCGCTGAGCATTTTGCCCCCCAATACGCGGGTGCGCGTGCGCCGTGGTATCGCTGAGTTGGCCCGTGGGGTCATTGCCCTGCCCAAGGAGTTGGCCGATATCTCTGAGCGTGTCGTTGATGACATCTTCAGCGGCACCCCCCCGACCCTGCCCAGCACCGAGACGATCAGTAACCGCGCCCGCGCTTTCACTGAGCGGTTAGCTCGCGCCGCTAATGAGTTGGGCACTAGTGTCGGTCAGGTCGCTGGGCGTGCGGTCGATGGGGGCGAGCGCAGCGCCGCTAAGGTAGACGAGTGGGTCGAGAAGGCGCCTAAAACCCCCTAACGCAGCGACTTGAGTGTGTCGGTGCATGCCGGGGAGCGTGGGCGAGTGAGCGAATGGGAGCATCCCTCCCGCCTATGCTCGCTCCTCTACGCTCTCTGGCGTGTGTAGTGGTCTTTTGCTTCTCCCCGCCTTGAACAAAACGGTTCATCTCTATGCAGATCGTAATCCTGGGCGCGGGTTATGCCGGGCTTCGCGCCGCTATCGACCTTGATCACCTGTTACGTGAGCGCAAGCGCACCGATACAGTCATTCTGGTTGATCAATTCCCTTACCACCAACTCGTCCAGGTGCTTCACCACACCGTCGCCTCGAATGCGCCTGTCCAGGATGCAATCTACGATCTGGCTGCGCTGCTACGCACAAGCGGGGTACGCTTTGTGCAGGGCCGTGCATCCAGGCTTGCGCTGCACGAGCGCCAAGTCGAGCTGGAGGACGGGCAGCGCTTGGCCTATGACCGTCTGGTGATCACCCTTGGCGCTGAGACAGCCTACCAGGTTCCTGGCGCACAAGCGCATACCCTTGACCTGCGTACCTACGAGCATGCGTTGCGGCTGCGCGCCCACCTGATCGCCCAGTTTACCGCTGCGGCGAAGACGACTGACCCCAACGAGCAGCGTATTCTTTTGACCACTGCAATCGTCGGGGGGAGCTACACTGGCTGCCAGCTTGCAGGCGAGCTTGCCGCGTGGGTTGATGATCTCTGCCGTGAGACGGGCGCGCCCCGTACCCAGGTGCGGATCGCCCTGATCGAGCGCGGCCACCTGTTGCTACAGGAGTTTGGTTCGTGGGCGACCCGCGAGGCTGAACGCGCCCTTGATGCGCTGGGTGTGAGTGTCTATCTTGATACCGCCGTTGAGTCGGTCGAGCCGCAAACGCTGCGGGTTGAGGGTAAGCGGGTCTTGCGTGCCGCCACATTGGTCTGGGCCGCCGGTGTGAAGGGGCCCGACCTGCTGCGTGAGTCTGGTCTGCCGGTTGACGCCACTGGACATGTGCGTACCGACCGCTATCTGCGCGTCTTGGAGAACCCCCTGATCTTCGCCGCAGGTGACTGTGCGGCCATCCCTGACCTTGTCGAGGGTCAGGTGCCCGCAACCGCTTCGTATGCGATGCGCCAGGGCAGTCACTTAGCCGAAACGCTGTTGGCAGAGATCGAGGGACGTTCGATTCGTACCTACGAACCCGTTAGGCTCGGTGGGCTCGTCTCGCTTGGCCCCGAGTATGCCGTTGGTAATCCGCTCGGTGTGCCCGTCAGCGGCTACCCGGCGGTGCTGATGAAGAAGGGTATCGAGAGTTGGTATCGCTCGACCCTGACCGTTAAGGCATGAGGGGCTATGATAGTTTCTCTATTTACAACTTTCTAAACTACTGGACATATATGGTAAGGTGCGTTATAATTTCGGCAATCTTGCCCCAATCCGGCGTGTTCTGCGACCGGAGCAAGGCTCCAAACGTTCCCGTGCTGAGGATGAGGAGTAGTGTATGAGTGGAACGCCGCAAGCTCGCCCGACCGGCGCTTTGCCGGTACCGCTCGGAACGTCAGACGAGCCTTCAGATCTCGCCCCGCTGCCCCCGCGCGTTCCGCTCCGTGACCCTGCCTCCATCCGTCCGCTGCGGATCCTCCTGATCACCCCTAAGGGGAAGAAAGAGGAGGACACGAGCCAGAAGGCGCTCTTCTCGATGGCGGTTGGCGTGTTGGTGAGCATCACCCCCGCCCAGCACGAGATTGAGCTGGCCGACGAGATCTTCGGCGACGTGATCAACTATGGTGGTGGTTACGATCTGGTCGGCATCACCACGCGCACGCTGAACGCGACCAGAGCCTACGAGATCGCCGACGTTTTCCGCACTCGCGGCACGCCAGTGATCCTCGGCGGCGTCCACGTCTCATTCAACTACGATGAGGCATTGGCCCACGCTGACTGTGTGGTCAGCGGCGAGGCCGAACACCTTTGGGCACCGCTGCTGCAAGATCTGGCCGACGGCAAGCTGCAGCGCCGCTACGAGTCAACGCATTATGCGCCGGTCAATGAAGTGCCGGTGATCGACTATGAGCGCATCTTCCGCTGTAGCAAGCGCGGCAAGGTCGATGGGCGCAAGTCAATCCCGATCTACATGACCCGTGGCTGCCCCTTCACCTGCTCGTTCTGCGTCACGCCCAACTTCACGGGGCGGCTCTACCGCACCCAGGAGCCGGAGGCCATTCGCCAGCAGATCGCCACGGCCAGGCGCGTCTGGTTCCGCGAGTCGCGTTACGGCAACAAGCCCTGGTTCATGTTCACTGACGAAAACCTGGGCGTGAATAAGCCGCGTATGTGGGAGATTATGGAGGTGCTGGCCGAGTGCAATATTCGCTTCAGCAGCTTCATTAGTTTGAAGTTTCTCGACGATGCGAAGACCGTCGAGTTGCTGGTCAAGGCGGGTTGCGCGATGGCGATGGTCGGCTTTGAGTCGATCAACCAAGAGACGCTGAAGGCGTATAACAAAGGGCGCATCAACACCGCCGCCGACTACTCGCGGATTATCAGCGATTGTCGGAAGGTCGGGCTGCCCATCCAGTGCAACTTCCTCGTCAATCCTGCGATTGACACCTACGAGGACATGGCCGCCACCATGAAGTTTGTGGTGGAGAATGCGCTGGTGATGCCGATCTACTCGATCCTCACGCCGTATCCAGGCACGCAGCTCTATATAGACTATAAGACGCAGGGTCTTGTCGTTGATGAGGACTGGGATAAGTACACGGCACATAATCTGGTGGTGCGCTGTGACCGCTATGACCCGTTCGAATACCAGATTAAGTATATGGAACACTTCCTGGGTATGTTCACATGGCGGGCGAACATTCGCCGCGTGCGGATGAATAACAATAAGCTGATCACCACCGTGACCAGCCTGGCCTTTCGGCGCAACTTGCAAGACCAACTGGAGAACTGCAAGACTGGGTCACGGCGGCCAGTCTCTCAGGAACACCTGCGCCGTCTTACCCCGGTTGTGGATGCGCCCGTCGAGTCTGTGGTTGGGACACGTTAGGCCAGCGAAGAGAGGACGCGGATGAGCTCCCTGATTGAGTCGGAGACGATTGAGCAGACGCGCACGCCTTTCGTTGCCCCAACGAAGCGCAAGAAGTGGCTGGTCGTCCAGCCCAAGTCCGACACCCCCCTGATGGTCGATTCCGGCAAGGTGAGCATGCCGCTCAACTTGATGATGGTCGCCACCCAGGCCAAGAACCACTTCGCGATTGATTTTCTTGATGAGCGCATCGGTGATACCGTACCCGTGGATCTCTCGGAGTACGATGTGATCGCCATGACCTCGCGCACGCTCAACGCGAGGCGGGTCTACGCGCTTGGCGACCGGGCGCTGGCCCAGGGCAAGCAAGTCATCCTCGGCGGCGTTCACCCGACGATGATGGTCACTGAGGCGCTGCGGCACGCGACCTCGGTGGTCTTTGGAGAAATCGAGTCGATTTACGACGAGCTTACGCAGGACATCTACGAGCAGACGCTCAAGCCACTGTATAAGCCGGAGCCGACGGCGGGCTGGAAGCCGCTGACCGAGATGGCCCGCCCCGATTTCGCCTTTGCCCGTCGCTCGAAGCATACGAAGAACTACTCGGAGCGCTTGCCCCTGCTGGCCACGAAGGGTTGCCCGGTTGGCTGCAACTTCTGTTGTACGCCCCGTATCTACGGCAAGACCTTCCGCACCCGCGAGTCGGATCAGATGATCGCCGAGATCAAAGCGCACCAAGATTTTGCCGGTCGCGAGAATCTGCGCTTCTCGTTTATGGATGACAATATCTGCTTCAAGCCCGCCTACGCCGAAGAGCTCTTCAATGCGCTGGTTGGTCTGGGCACGAAGTGGAATGCCAATATCTCGATGAACTTCCTGGAGAAGTCCGGGTTTGTCGATCTGGCGGCGCAGGCTGGCTGCGAGATGTTCAACGTTGGCTTCGAGTCGGTCTCGCCCGAGACGATCAAGTATGTCCATAAGGGCTCGAACCGCGTGGCGAACTATGAAGAGATTGTCGCCAACGTGCATAAGCGCGGCATCGCCATCCAGGGCTACTTCATCTTTGGCTTCGACACCGACACTCCGAGCAGCTTTCAGCACACCTTCGACTTTATTATGAAGAACCGGATCGAGTTCCCGGTCTTCACTATCGCCACGCCCTTCCCTGGTACCCCGTGGTACGAGGAGATGCTGCCACGGATCGTTCAGCACGACTGGAACAAGTACGATACGTTCCACTATATGTACGAGCCGGAGAAGTTGCCTAAGGAGCAGTTTCTCAAGAATTTTATTAAGATCCAGCGTGCGATCTATTCCTGGCCCGCGATTCTCCAGCGCCTCGGCCCTCGTAAGCCCGACTGGGTCTGGTTGGTCAATATCGCGATGCACCACTTTTCGCAGCGCCTCACGGTGGAGACATTCCTCTAGGCGTGCAGACTCTTGGTTCAGTGGTAGCGACCCGCGTAGTTTGCCCCCTCCCGATTCTGGGAGGGGGTCGTTGCATACAACATGCTACTTCAGCGTCTGATCAAAGCTGTGGTAAAATCGGGCGACGATCAACGGAAGAAGCGCTAAGCTAAGGGGGAGGGCTTGCCCCTTCCCACAACCAATCCCCATGACAACGTATTCGATTACCGAGTGCTTCCTCGAAGGGCAGCACGGACCAATGCGCTACTGGGAGTCGGCCCCACGCCAGGGTGTTCCGGTGGTACTCATTCACGGCTACGGTGGGATGATCGAACACTGGCGTGCGGTGTCCAGGCCAATTGCCGCACGGCATAGTCTCTTCGCGCTTGACCTCTACTTTTTCGGCCAGTCAGAGATTCCTGCCCGTCCCCCTGACCGTCGGATGTGGGTTGAGCAGGTGGCGGAGTTGATCGCAACGGTTTGCCCCGCGCCTGTCGTAGTGGTTGGTCACTCGATGGGCGGCATGGTTGCGGCACAGTTGGCCCACGATTACCCCCATCTGGTGCGCGGTCTGGTCTTGGTGGCCTCCACTGGCCTCCGCGACCCGAACACGCAGCCCTCGCCGATTGACCAAGCGCTCTTCAGCGTGCTGCGAACTGGTGGCGTGGGCGAGCTTTTGGCCGACGCGCTGCCCGGCACTTGGGGCGCTCGCCAGTCGCTGACCGCAGCTTATTACCGCAAGGATCGGGTGACACCAGAGATGGTTGAGCAGTTCGCGGCCCCCTTGTTGCGCCCCGGTGGTGCCCGGGCCTACTTGGCCGTCAGCCGCAACTTTTCCCATCTCTCCCTTGAGATCGAACGGGGCGCGATCACGGCACCCGCCTTGCTGATTTGGGGGCAACACGACCGCTCGGTGCCGCCCGCGCATGCGGAGCGCTTCAAACAGACATTGTTGCCCCAGGCCGAAATCGCCGTACTCGATGGGAGTGGACACTGCCCCTTTGACGAGACGCCAGATGCCTTTCTGAATGTCTTGTTGCCCTGGATTGAGCGGATCACGACACAGCCCGCGATCACTCGTTCTACACCTTAGGCATGGTTCAAACGCACTTGACCGCCTGTGGTGGTTCCACGCAACGCCGGGGAGATCTCGCGCAAAGCCGCAAAGCCGCAAGGCATCTTTGTGATGGGGTGCTTCGAACTATCAAGCTGGATCACCCGATTCTGAACCATGCCTAAGGCATGATGGGTCAAGCATACGACGATGGCGCGTAAACGAAGCGGCGGCTAGTGCCGCCTGCACAGAAAGGGGCAGACCCGATGGCAGAGCGGCAGCGAACCCTCAGCGTGCGCGATGAGATTTACCTTCAGAGCACCAGCTTAGAGGTTTATATGGGGGCCGGGGCGGCCTTTCTCCTCGTCTTTACCGCTATCTTTATCTTTAGTATCAAGGCCCACGGCCTTGAGTGGCTCGTCTGGCCTGGGTTTCCCGCCGGTGCTGTGGCTGGCTACATCACCATGAGGTGGCTGGAGCGGCGCGAATTGGTACGCAAGCGCGCTGAGGTTGAGGCTGATCCGCGCACCGATGAAACGTATACGTAATCCCCTTGTAGTCCTCCTGTCATCCTGAGAAGGTCGCCGTGGCCTGTGTGGCCGTTATTGTACACACAGCCACGCACCGCTCAGGAGACAGTCAGATGCAGAACCTCCGCGCCCTACGTCGCCACCGCTCGCTGACCTTCCTGGATCTCGCTACCCTCACTGGTATCCCCGCCCGTCAGATCGCCGAGGTTGAGTACGGCCTGCGCCAACTCGGCGTCGCCGAGTACGAGTCGTTGGCCTTCGTCCTTGGGCTGGAGCCGCACGATTTTACTGGTGCCCACAGACAGTTAAGCGCTGCGAGCGCCCCCGCGTGGACCACGCTGCCTCCCGTTGTTCGCCGCACGAGCCAGACCATAATCGTTGCCGCCCTAGCTACGGCGGTGGCAACAGGCTCGCTTGGCACCATGGCCGAACAGTTGCCCCGTAGCGTGGCCCCCGTCTGGGCATTGGTCAGCATGGCGCTTACGACCGAGGGCGCTTGGAGTCGGCCTCTGGCACCCGATGCCCTAGCCCCGACGGGCGGGGCCGTTGCTTCAAGCGAGGTCGGCTCCGCCCGTGACGAGGCGACGCTTGTTTGGCAGCGGGCCTTGGTGAACCTGACCGAGCAGGCTGCGCTTCTGCGCGAGGCGGTGGCCCCGCCGATGCTTGTTGCGCCGATGCCCGCCGATGAGGTGGCCCCGGCACCCGCGCCAGTAATTGCGTCACTGCCAGCCTTTATGCTTACGGAGCAAGGCCCGTTCGGCTGTCCGGTGAAGCCTGTTGAGGGCCGTGTGGTGCTAACGCAGGGCTATGGTGTGGGCAGCCACGCGCCTGCTGAGTTTTGGGGTGCCGTTGATCTCGCGGTTGACGGCGATGGTGACGGCGATGCCGATGTCGCGTCGAGTTGGTACGTGCCCATTGTGGCAACCCACGACGGACAGGTTACGGTGAATCTCGACACCGACCCGGCGGGTAACCATGTCTGGGTCAACGCGCCAGACGACATTTGGCGCACCGGCTACTCACATTTAGCGTTGGTGACGGTAATTAGCGGACAGTTCGTGCGGGCTGGCGAGCAGATTGGCCTGATGGGCAGCACCGGCAGGGCGACTGGCCCGCACCTTGATTATCAGGTCTGGCGCGACGGGGCCAACATCGATCCGACGGCGCTGGTCGGGTGCCGCTAGGTTCACCCACGCACGGTGCGCTGGAACATGTTCAGGGCCAGCCAAGTGCAGAGGGTGCCGAAGAGGCAGATCACGGCGACGCTGAGCGCCATGGGCAGGGTCGGCTCAGCCCCGAAGGCCAGCGTGCGTACGGCATCAATGAGGTAGGTGGTCGGATTGAGCAGCACGACGACTTTCATCCAGCCCGGCAGCACCGTCAGCGGATAGAGGGCGTTCGAGGCGAAGAGCAGCGGCAGATTCAAAAGAAAGATCATGCCGTGGTAGCCGGCAATCGAGCGCGAGACGGCGGCGACCGCCAGGGCCAACCCGCTGAAGCCAATTGCGAAGACGGCCAGCAGCAGCAGCGCAAAGAGCCAACCCAGGGGATTTAGCGCTAGGCGTGCGCCCATGAGGACGCCCACCACCAGCATGATGGCCGCTTGCACCATAGCCTTGGTGGCGGTGCTGGTGGCGCTGCCGAGCAGAATGCTGAGGCGCGGGATCGGTGCCGCCAGGTACTCTTTGAGGATGCCGCGCAGGCGCTCGTCAAGCATGACCATGCCGCCGCCCACGGCCCCGCCCAGGGCGCTTAGGGCGACGATCCCCGGCAGGATATACGACATATAGTCGCGGCCCCCGACATCGCTGATCATCCCGCGCATGCCGACCCCGAAAAGTACCACCCAGAGTACCGACTGTAGCGCCAGGCCAATCAGTTCCTCGCGGTTGCGGAGGAACTTGAGCATGTGCTTGTTCCAGATAACGTAGGTCGCGTGCATAGAGCGTGCTTTCTAGTCGCGTAGCGCGTGGCCGGTATGGTGCAGGAAAACGTCGCCTAAGCTGGGGCGCGCGACGGTGACATCATCAATACGAAAGGCATTTCCGCTGGCAGCGCCAAGCACCTCGACGAGGCGGCGGCTGCCGCTGTCAACGTAGACCAGCACGACGCCACCCTCGGCGTCAGTCTCAACGCGATCAACAAAGGGCAGGCCGGCCATCACTGTGGCGAAATGCGCCCGGTCGCCCTGACCACGGACGCGGATGACATCGGCGCCAAGGGCGGCGACGAGCGCGTTCGGCTGGCCTTCGGCGACGATGCGCCCGTGATCGACGATACCGACCCGCCCAGCCAGCGCCTCCGCTTCATCCATGTAATGGGTGGTCAGCAGCAGCGACAGGCCGCGTGTGCGGTTCAGGTCGCGGATGTAGCCCCAGATGCCGACGCGATTCTGCGGGTCAAGACCCTGCGTTGGCTCGTCGAGAAAGAGCACCGCCGGCTCGGTCATCAGGCCACGCGCCAGTTCGAGGCGCCGTTTCATCCCGCCCGAGTAGGTGCGAACGCGCCGGTCAATGGCCTCGTTGAGCTGGACGAGGTCAACCAGTTCGCCGATGCGACGACGGCGCTCGGCGCTGGACTGGCGGTAGAGTTGGCCGTGGATGTCGAGTACCTCACGACCAGTGAGATCCTGGTCCACCGCGATGTCCTGAAAGGTGACGCCGATACATTGGCGCACCCGCTCAGCGGCGCGCACAACATCGTGTCCAGCCACGCGGGCCTCGCCAGCGGTGGGCTGAATGAGCGTGGTCAAGATATTAATCGTCGTGGTCTTACCGGCACCATTCGGCCCGAGCAGCGCAAAAATCGTGCCCGTCGGGACGGCCAGGTCAACCCCGTTGATCGCGGTCAGATCGCCATAGCGCTTGATGAGGCCACGGGCCTCAATCGCAAGCTCAGTCATTGCAGCCTCGGGGGAATTTTAGATTGCAGATTTTGGAGTGCAGCTTTGCCACAACCGGACGCAGCGCGATCATTCAAACGGTCAAGCACCGTTGGCTCATGCGTCAGGCTAGGCCGGGTGCTTTGCGTCGGTAGGCTGGTCGGCAGCGATGAGCCGGTCGAGCCAGGCGAGTTCGGCGTCAACGTGAACGATGTGGTGTTCGATCACGGCGCGGTGGTCGGCGGGAAGTGCGGTCTGAAGTAGCTCAAGGCGGGCACGGTGGGTGATGATCGCCTCGTGGCGCACGCGCAACAGGCGGGTGACCTCGGCGGGCGGGAGGTGGTGCTGGAAGATAATGCCGATGTCTTCAGCGTAGATCGGGGGGGCGTAGGCGGTGAGGTTGTGGCGCAGGAGGTGCTGGAAGTAGGTCTCACCGGCAGGGGTGATGCGGTAGACATGGCGCTCGGGCCGATTACCAGCCCGCTCGACCTCCTCGCTGACATAGCCCTCGCGGCAGAGCTTGTCGAGCAGGTAATAGGCGGTCGAGCGCTTCAGATCGACACAGAAGGCCATTTGCTGGTCAATAAACTCGTTGATCTGATAGCCGTGCATCTCCTGATTACGCAGGAGGCCAAGTAGCAGCAGTTGCCGATCCATGTGCGCCGTTGTACCACCCATAGGCTGATTAGTCAAGCCTGAGTATAGCTGGCACGCCAAGTGCTGTCAACCGATTGGTGCCGACTGGAGCTAGGCGCATGGTTGCTACGGCTTGGCCGGGAAGATGACAATCTTGCGGTTCTCGCCATCGCCGGAGCTTTCCGTATAGATCGTCTTATCCTCGCGCAAGGCCAAGTGGACAATGCGGCGCTCGTAGGCGGCCATCGGTTCAAGCATCATCGGGCGCCCGGTCTGCCGGACGCGCTCGGCCATCCGGCGGGCAAGCCCCTCAAGCGACTCTTGGCGGCGCTGGCGATAGTTGCCGACATCGACGACGATCTGGGGCCATTTCTGGACGCGGCGGCTGACCAGCAGATTGAGCAGGAACTGGAGCGAGCGGAGGGTTTCACCGCGACGACCAATCAGCAAGCCCATCGCCTCTTCATCAGCGCCCTCGACGTGCAGGGTGACGGTCTCCTCAATATCGCCCTTTTGGCCGGGTACGCGGGTCACCACGGGGGTCACGTAGGCGTGGATGTCCATACGCTCAAGCAGGTCGTCGAGGATGCTTTGGGCAACGCTCTGAACCTCTTCGACGCCAGCCTTGTGTGGCGGGGTGGGTGCTGGTGCGGAATCCTCGTCATCATCGACGACGGTAACGCGAACAAGCGCCTCATCGCCCGACTCGCCCGCATCCAGCACCGCGATCACCACCTCATCGCGGTCTTTGCCGAGTTGTGCGAGGGCAAGCTCGACGGCTTCCGCAACCGTGCGCGCGCTGATCTCGATGCTTTTCATGACAGTTCCTCTTAGGGCGTTAGTGTGAACAATAATGCTAAGGGCTGCTACTTCCGCTTGCGCGGGCGGCGCGGATTAACCGACCCTCGATCCTGACCACGCACCGCGTCAATGGCATCCTCAACGGGGTCATTGGCCATTGGCGCAGGCCCGTCAGCGATGGCAGCGGCGACAACCGGCTCTTTCGTCTCGGTCAGCGGGCGCATGACGCCCCAGAAATCGCTGCGGGTGACTGCCGGTGCTGCGGTGTCGCTCTCGGCACTTGCCCCAGCGGAAGCGGTGAGGCTGTTTGGCGTCCCCGAGGGCTTACCGTCGGGCGGCAGAAACTTGAGGTAGTTCGCCAGAGAACCCCAGCCACTGGTGAAGTACTGCTGGATGATGCCGACCAAGCTGCTGACGACCCAATAGAGTACCGCGCCCTGCGGGAAGGTGAAGGCGATGTAGCCGAAGACGAGGGGCATAAACATCATCGTCTGGGTCATCGCCTTTTGCTGCGGGTCTTGGACGCGGGGCGTCGCCATCACGGTCTGAAGAAACTGAAAGAGGATCGAGCAGGTTGGCAGGATGAGGTAGATGAAACTGCCAGCGGATGTCCAGACCACATGGCCGGTCGCACCAAAGGAGGTGCCGCCAACCTCAATCAGCCCGAACAACTTTTGCGCGAAGATTGTCTTGATCGCATCGTTCTCAAGCCAAGCCAAAGCCCCAGGACTCAGGTTGACACGGCCCGCCTCGCCGCCGAAGAGGTGGTAGACCGCCTGATAGACCCCAAAGAAGATCGGCAACTGGAGGAGAACCGGCAGACAGCCACCAACCGGGTTGATCTTTTGCTCCCGGTAGAGCTTCATCGTCTCTTCCTGGAGCTTCTGGGGATCTTTGCCGTGCTTACGCTGCAGCTCCTTGATCAGCGGCTGCAGTTCCTGCATCTTGCGGCTGGAGCGGATCGAGGTGAGCGTGAGCGGCAGAATGACCAGGCGGGCGGTGACCGTGAACAGGATGATCCCGAGCGCGACATTGCCCGTAATTGATGAAAACCAGATCAGGGCCTGCTCAAGCAGACCGACAAACCAGGACCACAGCGGCATACGGTCTCCTCACGTTACGGGTCAGGTCAATAGGCGGGGGCATTGGGCGTGTCGTGGGTTTAGGGCGTCTCCTGCGCGCTTTCTGGGCTGGGCTGGGCCTGTCGCCAGAGCTGTGCCCGGCGCAGCAGTTGCTCGACTGCCTGTTGGATGGCCGTGAAGGGTGCGGCGAGTACGTCAGGGCCACGAACCACGAAGACGAGATCATAGCCTGGGGTGATCGTTGGGAGGACAAGCCGAACGGCCTCGCGCACCCGCCGTTTCGCTCGATTCCGCCGTACCGCCGTGCCAAGGCGCTTGCCGACGACAAAGCCGCAGCGGGTGCGACGGCGGCGCCCAGCGACGACGTTTAAGGTCAGGAGCGGCGTGGTGAGCGTACGCCCATCACGGCGCGCGCGCCGGAACTGGTCGGGTCGGCGCAGCCTGTAGGCGCGTTTCATGCAGCCTGCCCTATGCGCTGAACAGGGTACAAGAGACAGTGCCGCTGACGTTCGCGCCGCTGTCCCCGTACCCTGTCGCTGCGTGTCGAGAATGACTAGCGGTCGCCACGACGACCGGCGTCGCGGCGCTCATCGCTGACGGTGAGCTTGTAGCGACCCTTCATCCGGCGGCGGCGCAGCACCTCGCGGCCATCCTTGGTCTCCATCCGAGACAGGAAGCCGTGCTTACGGCGGCGCGGGATGCGCTTCGGTTGCCAAGTACGCTTGGGCATCGGGAGTATCTCCTCGTGGCATCCTGCGCCCGGCCTACTGACCGGGCGCAGAGCTTAGATCGTAGTTTTCAGGCAAACGTGGCCCATTATAGCGGTCGCGTTGCGCCGGTGTCAAATTGTGGCGGAGGGAGGCTGCACGCAGCACCCCTCCGCGCTTGGCGTCTACTCGTCGCGGCCAACCTGCTGAAGGGTGCGCTTGATCGCGTCGCGCTGGCCCCGATCCTGGGCCACCTCGCCCTCCCCCTCGATCTCCGGCTCATCCAGCTTGCCGCCCTTGCGGTCGCGCTTGGGTGCGGCGCTGCCGAACTTGGTGAGCAGATCCTCAAGGGTGGCATCGCCGACAAACTCCTCCTCGACATCCTCGGTCGAGTAGGTCTCGGCGGTCTGGGGGGCACCGCGACCACGGTCACGCTCGCGGCGCTCGCGGCGCTCGCGGTCGCGGTCACGGCCAGCCCGCGCCTCGGCGGCTGAGGCGAAGCGAGCGGCGGCGTTCTGGGCGGGCCGCTGCGCGGATGCGCCACCCGGCCCGGCTGAGGTGTAATCCTCGTCTTCGCTGGCGCTGCCGGGCTCTGGCTCTTCAAGGCGCATCGTCAGGCTGATGCGCTTGCTCTGCTGGTCAACCTCGATCACCCGCACCTGGATGTGGTCACCGACCTTAACCACGTCTTCGACCTTATTGACCCGGCTGGTCGAGAGGGCCGAGATGTGGACGAGGCCGTCGCGACCGACGCCGATGTCAACGAAGGCACCGAAGGGCGCGATACCGCTGACTGTGCCATCAAGGATCTGGCCCGGCTCAAGGCCCTGCATCTTCTGCGAACGCTGGGCGCGGCGCAGACTCAGGCTGATGCGGGTGCCCTCGGGGTCAACCTCTAGCACCTTGAACAGGAAGCG
>CAIWXH010000649.1 GCA_903916565.1 uncultured Oscillochloris sp.
CGCCGTTGCGTACCAACGCTCCAGCGTGGCGAGGTCGCCGCGCAGCGCCTTGAGGGTGGTTGCCGGGATGGTGCCTGCGGCCAGGTAGTCAAGAAAGTCGGTGATGCGCGGGTGCATCATGCCTCCCGTGGTGCACAACGCGGCGCCCCGCTGGGCGTGCGGAGCCGCAAGGTGTGGGCGAGGATTTGGGCGCGTGCGACGAAATTGATCAGGCGCATGGAAGCCCTCGTTCTTATCCGATAGACTATACGGCACCATAGGGCGTGCTTTGGGTATCATATCCTATACGGATAGGGGGTGTCAAGGGGCAAACGGATAGGATAATGGGGATTATCCGATAGGAAGAGAGGGAAGCGGGATGCTCCTCGTAGGTGGTCTTCAGTTGTGATCAGCGCCGAGGGTGAACGTGCATTTGGCTCTATCCCATGATTGAATCTCTGCTGAGCATAAGGGCAGGCACCGCCGTCAGATCGCTCTCTGGCGATCTGGAGAGTCGAGATGGTCGCGGGTCGTTCTCGATGAGGTAGGGCAACACATCGAGGCCGAGGATGTGTCGCTTGCCAGCGAGCCGGGTGACCGCCGCAGACGGTCAACAACCATGCGGCACTTTCACACGATACGCCACGGCCGGTACTATCCACAATCAGTAGCGTATGTTGAAGATGGAGCGCTGATGCATGCGAGCGGGCAGCGTTGGAGCCTACACCCTTCACAACGCCCCGTTCGCGCTGATGCGCTTGTCCGTGTATCACGGACTGAGTCGGCTATGGATTTTCAGCGCCACGGTATGCTTGGACGGTGCAACAAAATCGACACTGAAGTTGCTTGCATGGCATAATTCGCTGTGCTACACTCGTTCCACACGTGGTCTCTTCGTCGTCAGCGTGGAACCTTTGCATGGATGCCAGCGATGCCGCCCACGAGCCTCGTGAGGCTCAATCCAACGTGACGCCCATCTCGGTGCTGCTCCCTCGCCTCCCGATCCTCCGGGTTCGCATTACCTATCGGCTCCTGACTGCTACGGTTCTGCCTCCGTACAAAGGTGCCCTGCTGCGTGGTGGCTTTGGCTACGCCTTCCAGCGCTCGGTGTGCCCACGGGCATGTTGGAATCATTCTGAGCAGTGTACGCTCCCCGCGATTTGTCCGTTTCGACAGATCTTCGAGCCGCCGCGCCCCCCGGAGGTTGCTGGGCTCCGCGAGGCGCAGGATGTGCCACGGGGCTTTGTGATCGAGCCACCCCTGGATACGAAACGCGACTACGCCACTGGTGACAGCCTTGAGTTTTATCTTGTTCTGTTCGGGCGGGCGCTTGACCATCTGCCCCACTTTATCCATGGGTTTGAACAGCTTGGGCGCGAGGGTCTGGGCCGTGATCATGCGCCGGCCCGCCTTGAGCGCGTCGAGGTGCTGCGCCCGTGGCAGCCCACGGGTGTTACCGCGTACCACGATGGGCGGGCCAGTGCTGTCGCGGGCGGGCTAACGTTCCTTGATGGCAGACAGATTGCCGCGCACGCGGTCGCGTTGCCTGCCGACCTGCGCTTGAGCCTACGCACACCGCTGCGGGTGAAGGCGCACGGCGATTTTATCCGCAGCCTCGATCTCCCCGCGCTGGTGCAGGCTACATGCTGGCGGCTCACCGCCCTGGCCGCCTTCTATGACGAACCCTGGGGCGTCGATTACCGACCCATCATCGCGGAGGCGCGTACCGCCCGCGTCGAGCACGCCACGACGCGCTGGGTAGACTGGGAGCGCACCTCTACCCGCCACGAGCAGCCCCGGCAGATGACGCTGGGCGGAATTATCGGCAGCGCAGTGTTGCGCGAGGTTACGCCCGCCGTTCGAGCGGTGCTGCTGGCGGGCAGCCTCGTGCATATCGGCAAGGCCAGTGTCTTCGGCCACGGGAAGATCGAACTCGCGCCCAAAGATCCGTCTTAGACGGATGTGCCGGGCGCGGGCACGGGCTACAATTGGACAGAGCAGACAAGCACGAGGAGACATTGATGCACCGTCTGGTCGCTGGTACATGTCGCATGGAACTGACCCTCACGCCTTTGTCGCCGTGGATGGTGCGGGGGCTTGATCCGACTGGCAAGGGTGACTTCGAGCCAATCCTCGACCGAACTGGCAACCCGTTTATTCCGGCGAGTAGCCTCAAGGGTGCGCTTCGTAGCACTGCCGAACGTGTTTTGCGTTCGATGCACCCAGAGCGTTCCGTAGACCTTGCCCCACTCGCTGATGACCCGTTTGTACCTAAACGTGACACCACGGTGTTGACCGGCAAACCGCGTGGAGAGATTGCCGACTCCGAACTGATTGAATGGTACCAAGCCAACCCAACGAAGGCAGCGCATGGCGCAATTGATCACCTTTACCAACACCTAGCGGCTATCTCGCAACTCTTTGGAGCAACGGTTCACGCTGGCCTTGTAACCTTGGAGGATGCAATTGCCCACGTGTCACTCCCACCCGAAAGCTGGCAGCGGCGGCCCCATGTTGCGATTGACCGTTTTACGGGCGGGGTTGGGGTTGGGCCGTTTAGTACCACGGCAGCGCCGGCTAAAGCGCAAGGCCAGCCGGTACACCTCACGTCTACGTTGACCATCAGGAACTTCACTTTGTGGCAATTGGGCCTGCTCGCCATCACGTTTCAGGAATTCGGGCTGGGCTATGCCGCAATGGGTGCCGGGACGCGCAAAGGGTATGGGCGTTTTACGGTGGCGGTGCCGCAGATCGAATGCGCCTACCACGCGGGACTGTTGCAGCACGTTGGCATCACCAGCGCCGAGGCGGCGCTGCCGCTCTATTCTGCCCAAGGGTTGCTGGCGGCAAGTAGCACCGCAGCGCCAACCGCAGCGCACGACGTACCGCCTGAAATCCGTCTGCTCGAAGTTCAGGCCGGGCATCCGCGTGCGCTCAGTCCGGGGCATCTGCAACGGACGGCTCAGCCACCAACCAGTTGGCGCACCACCGGAACAGTCATTGGCACGGCCACGGGTGCTACGGTGACGGAATTGTTTCAGGCGGCGGTGGTTGGCCCATGGCGCACATGGGTGCGCTACAAGCAGGAGGAGCAGGCGTGAATATTCCGTTTGAGTATCGCAACCCCTACGACTTTGTTCCGCTTGAAAATGCGCCCACGTTGCTCAGTTATGCCGCCGTGCAAGCCCTTACCCAGAGTAGATCGCAGGGCTACAGCGGGACGATCACCTACACCCTTACGATTGAAACCGACTTGTGCATCCATGATGACCCACAGGTCGGCACCTTCGCGGGTGACCGGAACCGGCAGTATGTCATCCCAAATACGTCATTCAAAGGGATGCTGCGCTCGGTCTATGAAGCCGTCACGAATAGCACGCTGAGCATCGTTACCTTGAACTCAATCAAATTCCGCCGCACAGAGCAAACCATGCGGAATAATTATCGAGCGCAAGGCTGGATAAACTCGGACATTGATCGGGAGATAAGGAGGTTCCGCAAGGGACAACAAAGGCAATGGCTAGAAGATCTTGAGCCAAGAGCATATTTTGGCAGGCAAGCGGAAGACGACGCGCAGGCACCGGCTGATGACCAACCCTCGGCGTATACCGCCGCTGAAGCGCTCTTTGGGAGTGTCGGTCATTCCGCTGATGCGGTCGGGCGAGCTGGGCGCATCTTCCTTGATGACATCCCTGTGACGGGGTTACAGCCCTACACAATCTGGTTCCCCAATGGCCCGCAGCCAACGCCATCGCATAAGCCGTTCTATTTTGTCCCACAGACGCAGTGGACGATCCTGGGTCGCAAGTTTTACTATCACCAAGACCCGGACAAAGCGAGCGAATATTACCGAACGTCGGGTGCGGCGAGCCAACGCAGATTACAGGTCGTCAAAACCGACACACTGCAAGGCGCGCTGCGCTTCATCAATCTGAGCGCGGATGAACTGGCGGCGCTGGTGTACACGCTTGAGTTGGAAGACGATCTGGCGCATAAGCTTGGCTTTGGCAAAGGGGTTGGACTTGGCAGCGTCAGGTTACACATTGACGAACTGAAGACGGAAACGCTGGCCCCAACCACGCTGACGACGGAACCATCGGCCCAAGACGTACTCGTCCCGACCCGGTATTGGGGACTTCTCTCAAGCGATACGCCGCATAGCAAGCACTGGGAGCGTGCGGAGATCGCTGCGCTACGCGACCAGGGTCGCCAAAGCTGGGTGACCCGCCCACTTGGTGCGCGCAGTTACCAAAGCTTCCGTGAAATCGCCTCTTATCGCCAGGACGAACTTCTGGTCTACCCCACGTTCGGCTTTTTTAACGGCAATAGGGCGGCCACGACGCCGCTCTGGCAGTATCAAGGTCGTCAGCCCACGCAGATATTCCCTGGTGGTGCACCCGCACCGAGGGTGGTACCCCCACCGCCTAGCGCCCCCAACAAGCCCCTGCCGCCGCCGCCCGCGAAGGAACCAACAGTGCCTTTGCAGCAACAGTTCACTGACCGTTTGATGCAAGAGGGGGTGATCGAGCCGAACGCAGCAAATGTGGTGCGAGGCACTGACGAGAGGCAGTATCGCCTTGTCCCTGATAGTGCCCCTCGTGAAGTCATGAGCCCCTTGTCTGCCCGCCTCAAGTCTGGGGCAAGCTGTCGGGTGCGTTTCCGGCCAGATAAACAAAAAATCGAGGGCAAGCATCGCCCAGTTGCGCTCGACCTTACGTTACTCGACGAGGAACCTGCATGACTACCCGCTACCTCGTGCTGTTCGATGCCGACCGCATCAAGGACTATGTCTTTGCCACGGGGCGCCTGAAAGAGATTCGCGGCGCCAGCGAAATTGTACGCCAGCAGACGAATGCTGCGGCGGTGCGTGCGTTGTCTACGTTAGACGATTGGACACCCAACGGCGAGGGCGTGATCTACGCGGGTGGTGCCGCCGGTGCGTTGCTCTTCGCCAGTGAAAAGGCCGCGATGACCTTCTGCCAGAACCTTGAGCAGAACTATCGCCTTGCGACTGGCGGGGCCACCCTCAGCACGGTGCTGGTGCCGGTCGCTGGGGATGGCGCAGCGGCAGAACTGGCGGCCCAGAGCCGCGCCGCCCGCGCACTCGCCCGCCACAAGGCGAGCCGCCCCAGCGCCGAAACCATCCCCGGCGGGGCACTCATCCGCTTTTGCGCCAGCGACCGCCTGCATCCGGCCAGTGTGCGGGGGCGCGACCCCGATAATCCCGTTGGCCTGCTCCTCAGCACTGTGGCAGCACAGAAGCGTAGGGCCAGTTCTGAGCATCTCAAGCAGTTGCGTCGAAGCGATTTCTGGCGAGCCTTTAGCGCCCAGATCAGAAGCCGCGAGGGTGGTGCCGCCACACTCGCTGACTGGAATGCGGCGACGTATCCCGGTCAGGATCTCGGCAGCATTGGGCGGCAGTCCCGGCCCCGTGGCTATGTCGCGCTGGTCTATGCCGACGGCGACGGCATCGGTAAACTGCTCCACGAGGTTATCGCGACCGAGGGTTTTGCTGGGTACAGTCGCCTGAGCGACGCCCTCGACACGGCGGCGAACGCGGCAACCGCCGATGCGCTGGCCCGTGCCTACGGCTCACGCGCCCCCCACGAGTTTTTTGACCCGGAGGAGCAACGGCTGGTGCGGGCGCTACCCTTCGAGGTGATCACGATTGGCGGCGATGATGTGATCTTGATCTGCACGGCGGACAAGGGCTTGCAAGTCGCCCACGATTTGAGTAAGAGCTTCGCCCAAGCGATGGACGATTCCAATTTCAAGGTTTCAGCTTCGGTGGGGGTGGTGATCGCCCACGCAAGTATGCCGGTGGTGCAGCTTGAACACCGTGGGCGCGATTTGCTCAAGAGTGCAAAACGCACGAGCGGCGACGGTCTGGGTGGCGTGGATTTCCATGTCGTCACGACGCCGACGCTCGATAGCATCGGCGCGGTGCGGGCGCGTGAATATGCCTACACCACCGACGACGAGCAGACCCTGTTCTATCAGCGGCCCTACCGGCGCGACCGCTTCCAGACCTTGCTTGGCGCAGCGCGTGAACTCCAAAAGCTCCCGCCCAGCAAGCGGGCCGACCTGTACCACGCCTGTCGCGGCCCGCGCCTCCAAGCGATGCTCGATACGCTGACGATCCATGCCCGACTGACAACGACGCAGCGCGAACAATTGCTCAACGCACTCGCAGCGTTCGCCAGTCTAGCCAACTATCCCTTTGGGGCCAAAAATGCGGACGACGAAGTCGCCACCGCGCTGATCGATCTGCTCGAAGCCACGGAGTTTGTCAGCGAGGAGGCGCAATGGGCGGACTAACGACGAGCGGCGTCACGATTAGCTACACGCTCACGCTCGACACGGCGCTGCATATTGGCACCGGCATGGGCCTGGCGCAGATCCTTGATGATCGCACGGTGCAAGGTCCGCACCCCGACAATCCCCGTCTGCATCTGCCCTACGTCCCCGGCTCTAGCTTGAAGGGCCGTTTGCGCGCCCAGTTGCGCCGCCTGTTGCTGGCGCTCGGGTACGCCGAGCCGGAGCGCAGCGCCGTGGAAGCCAGCCTGTTCGGCTTCGCCGATACCCCTGGGACGCTGCGTTTCAGCGATGCCCACCTTGATCTGAGTGATACGCAGGTGGCGGCGTGGCAGACGAACAATCTGCTGCACCAGCTCACCATCGTGGAACGCGCCTTTGTTGGGTTGAGCCGGGTACGCCGGGTGGCGCTTGAGCAGCGGCTGTTTCGCCTGGAACTGGCCGAGCATGGACTGCCGCTCAAGGGGCAGATCACGGGCACGTTACACGCCGACACGCTGAACCGCGACCTCGGGCTATTGGTGGCCGCGTGTCTCGATCTCACGCACCTGGGCGGAATGAAGGGGCGGGGACTGGGTGCCTGTACGCTGCGACCGGGAACCATCACCCGTGATCAGACGCCGCTGGCGCTGGATGCGCTCGTTCGCACGGCACTGGAGCAACTCCCCGTATGAAAACGATCAGCCTGGATCTCACCCTGTTAGCGCCGACGTGTATTGCTCAGCGCCCCACCGCGCCAGGCCAGATCGTCGAGACGCTGCCGTATCTGAGTGGGACGGCCCTGCGCGGCGCGGTCGCCGAGCGGCTGCTGGCCGGTCGGCGACCCAGTGACCTGCTCACCGACGATGCCAAGTACTTTCGACGGGCCTTTCTCGCTGGCGAGGTGCGCTTTGCCAATGCGTGGCCGCAGCACGACACCGACGACACGCAGATTGTGCCGAGAAGTGCGGGCCAGTACAAGCACGACAAGGGCTGGCGTAGCGCGAGAAAAGGCAAAGGTGGCAAAGGTGTCTTCGACCGGCTGGCCGACCTGTTGCGCCTGCACCAGATGGACGACCAGGGCACATGGGATGCGCTGGCGAAACAGGCCGATGAGCGGGTCTCAACCTTAGAGCCACTGAGTCAGAGCTTCGCCAGCGTCAACCAGGATGCGGACTGGCAGGGCGGTGACGTGCAGCGGCGTCTGATCAGCCGCACGGCGATCACACCAATGGAACGTGGTCTGCCCACCGCCGGGCGCGCGGTCGCTGCCGATGGGCAACTCTATAGTTTCGAGGCGCTTGAGGCCGGTCAGCGCTTTCGCGCTACGGTTCACGGCCCCGCAGATGTCCTGGACTGGCTGAAAGACCATGGTCTGGTGGCCTCCGAGGGCTACACGAAAAGTACGCTGACGCTGGGGCAGGGCCGTAGCCGTGGCCTCGGCCTGGTCGAGCTTGTGAATATTGAAGACCCGCACGAGCCGAAGGTTCGTACGGCGGAAACCCTGGTCGCCCATGCCCGCACGTTTAGCGCACGGGCTGGTTTGCCCGCCACCAAGGGATATTATCTGCCGGTCACGCTCGAGTCGGATGTGATCTTGCGTGATGCCTATTTGTTGCCCTGTGTCAGCGGCGACCCGGCGATTACCCTGGCACGCTACCGGCCCCTGGTTACACCCACAGGAACGCCCATTCCGATGACGCTCTCCGAGGCGCTGCAAAGCAGCCGTTGGCTGGGTGGCTGGGATGTGCTGCGGCAGTTGCCGCGCCCGCCGCAACTCGCGGTGACCCAAGGCTCGGTTTGGGTCTATCAGGTTCCTGACGAGGCGCAGCTTACTGCCGCAATAACGTGGTGGCTCGCCGTTGCGCTGACGGGGTTGGGCGAGCGCTGCGCCGAGGGCTTTGGGCGGGTACGCCTGGTGCATCCGTTCCACGCCGAAGATCGTCCGGGAGGTTGGTGATGGATCAGACAATCGCCCTTGTCCACCTGCGCGCCAGCATCTATCTGCTGCGACCGACCATCGCCGAGGCGCTGTGTGCGGACGTGCGGGCGGCGACGAAGCCGGGCGCTAACGGCACCACGCCCGCCCTCTCGTCCAGCCGACTCAACGGGCTTGCCGATACGCTGCTTGGCACAAACGCTCGGGGTGATGCGACCGTACGCTGGACTGCCTGCGACACCGAGCTGAAACGTCTGACCAAGCGCTTGGCGGACGGCCCAGCCCACGCCTTGCTCGCCACACTGACGACGTTCCTCAAGGAACAGAGCCGTTGGGAACAGAACCTGCAAGCCACGCTCACCGAAAACACCCTCACCGAGGAGGCTTGGGTGGCGCTGCTGCCCACCACTCGGCTGCTGCTCGCCCAAACCTTGCTCCAGGTCGTGTTGATCCTCGCCAAGGCTGAACCGCTGCTCGCCGACCTTGAGAAGAAAGGAAGCACGCTGCAATGGCAGGTGTAATCCGCTACACATTCACCGGCGTCCTCACGACCATGGGGGCGCTGCACATCGGCAGTGGCAGCGGTGGCCTGATTGGTGCAGGCCAACCCGCCACCGACGCCGCGATCATCCGCGACCGCGAGGGGTACCCGTTCATCCCTGGCTCGTCGCTCCGTGGTGCCCTGCGGGCGGCAGTGGCCCAGTACGCGGAGGCACTGTTTGCTTCTGATGACGCACGGTTGCGCGAGGATGAGGGTGAACTCAACGCGCTGCGTGAGGGTGTTGAAGCGGCAGTAAAAAGCAAAGCGGTCACGATGACCAATGAGGAGGCGATTCAGGGGTGGCTCGATACGGAACTCTCGGCGCTTGAACGCCTCTTTGGCACGGTATTCTGGGCCTCGCCGCTCACCATTCCCGACCTGCATTTGGTCGAGCGCGTGGTCGGCAAAAGTGACGGCGAAATCCGTCACGGCGTCGGGATTGACCGCGACACGGGGGCGGCCCGCGAGAGCATCAAGTACGACTTTGAGGTGCTGCCACGTGGCGCACGCTTCGCCTTCCTGCTGCGCTGCGAGTTGCCCACGGTTGATGCTACGCGGCTAAAGACCTGGGAACAGATGCTGGCCCTTGGGCTGAAGCTGCTCCAACAGCGCGAAATTACGCTGGGCGGGCGGGCGGCGCGTGGGGTGGGGCAGGTGAAGCTTGAGGAGTTGAAGGTTTATAAGCTGCACCTGTCGCCCAATCCAAAACACCGGGCCGATCTGATTACGGCGCTGCTCGCCAAGCCCAACACGCCGCAGGGCACCCTCGAACCGGGCGATTGGGTGGTCACGACACTCAAAGCCATGCAGGGGGGCAGCTAATGTTCGCCATACGCCTCAACGATCTGCGCGTGCGCCTGGAGATTATCCCGATTGGCCCCTTGCTGATTAAAGAGGGGCGCCACTTGGCGACCGAGCATGGCCCCGACCGCAAGCAGGGCACGGTGGAGATTCACAAAGGGCAGCGCATTGCCGACCGTCGCCTCCCGCGTGAGCCGCAGCGGAAAGACCTGAAGGGTGCCCAGCGTGACTATGGGCATTCCGATGGCACATTTGACATGGCCTTTGTGCATAGCACAACCAGTGAAGGCGACCGCTTCTACCTGCCCGGTAGCAGCCTACGTGGCGTGTTGCGCTCGGCGGCTGAACGCTTGGTGGGTCGCTGGCAGCCGGAATGGACGCGGGCGAGTGACCCGTTCATCAATGCTGCCGAAGCCTGGGCGCAGCAGCAGACGCCCACGCCCAAGGGTGCCGCGATCTATGCGCACGCTGGCCCCATCGAGCGCTGCTTTGGTCATACAGCGCTGCGCGGGCGCTGGACGGTGGATGACGCCTGGATCACGGACGAGGTGAACTCCCCGCCACGGGTGCTGGTGCGTGATGGAGTCGGGATTGACCGGGCGACCGGCGCGGCCCGCGAGAGTGTTAAATATCAGTTTGAGGCGCTGATCAGCGGTGAGCACGAGGCCGTTTTTAGCACGACGCTCACCCTGGTGAATTACGAGTTGTGGCAGCTTGGCCTGCTGGCCCATCTGCTCGCCGCCCTTGATGTGGGTGAGTTGCGTTTGGGCTACGGTACGCATCGTGGCTTGGGGCGGGTGCGCGTGCGGGTGCCTGAACTGGCCTTTCGCTGGTTTCCACCCAAGGCGCAGCAGCCGGTCAACGGCACGATTCCGAGCCTTAGCCACCTATGGGAACTAGCCGGTAAGCCTGAACATGCGACCACCTATGCCCTGCACGATGGTAACCTGAACCTTGTGCTGCCGGTGCCGACGCTGATGAAAGCCGACCCGAAGCGCACGCTGCCGGTGCCGACGTATGTGGTGCGCCCACCAACACCACCGTCGCCGCTTGAGGAAAATAGCCCGGCGGCGCTTGCGGCATACTGGGACAATCCGGTATTCTGGCCGTTATTGGGCGTGCTGCTGGCCCAACCCATCGCTGCTTGGTCGCCGCCACCCGTGATCACGTCGCCGTCCGATCCTGCGGCAACCACGCTACCAAGCGAGGGGAACACCCCATGAGCATCGTCATCGGCTACGCGACCCTCTCCGCCACCGATCCCGCGTTCGCTGCCGCGCTGCCGCTGTTGGGCGCGAATGGGCTGCAGGCATGGCTCGAAGACGACCAGCGCGCCGATGGGTTTCGGCTTGAATTGGCGCTCACGCATGCCGAGGCACTGGCGCGGCTTACCCACTGGCCGCAAGGCCACCTCTTCACGCCTGCGGGGCATCTGCGCTGGGAACACTTGGCCGGCGGGCAGATCCATGCGGTGCTGATGAGCGCCGCGCCGCTGCCGGTTGCCTTCGTGGGTGCGTTGCCCTTGACCCCGGTTGACCCGCCACAGGTGCTTCTCTTTTGGGGCACCCGCCCGAACCAACCTCCGGAAGGCGAGCAACCAGTTTGGGACGAGGGCCGCATCCCAAAGCTCGACCGGCTGATCCCGCAGCCTTGGCGCGAGGGCGACTGGCAGAACGCCTACGCGGGCCTGGAAGTGCAACGCTATGTGGCCCCGCTTCCGCCTGACGGGCAACGGGTGATTGTTCGCTATTTGGCCTATCGCGCGGACTACACGCCACCAGACTACACGCCGTCTGCAGGGGGAGCGCAGAATACCGAGGAAGCGCCATGACGACCCAGACGATCATCACCCATGTGGGCACGTCTACCTTGGCCACCCTTCATGCGATACCGGCATGTGGCGGCTTTGTTCGCAGGCTTGAGACAACGTTTGCGACGGGCGACCCGCCCGATACCGACGTGGTTCGCTCCGTCACCGACCTCATCGCCGAGCGGGACCGAATCTGGAACCGGTGGTCAGGGACCACTGCGCAAGATCGGCGCAAGCGGCGCCAAGCCCTGCCCGCCGAACTCGCTTCATTGAGTCTCCTCAACCTCCACGCGACCGACCAGGTCGTGTTACTCCACAGTCAAACCCCTGATGGCCGCTTCTGTGCGCGGGTGCTTGCGGGCCTGCTGACCCGTGAAGGGGCCACGGTGCAGGACTTCCCCACATGCGCGAAGGAGCGACTGAAGCTGGTCGAAGTTCAGGGGCTGCGTGCGGCCTCGGATCACACCAGCACCACGCAGATCACGACCGCCGAGACCTTCGTCCGCGAGGGGTTGGTCTACTATGTGCATGAAGTTTGGAAGATCTACCACGAGGCGAACCGGGGCGACAAGCTCGTGTTCAACGTCACTGGCGGCTATAAGGGGATGATCCCGATTGCGCGTGATGTGGCGATGTTGCTGGCGGCGGCCCATCGAAGCGAGAACCCGGATTTTGTCTGTGAGCTGTGCTACCTCTACGAGGAGAGCCGCGAGTTGATCATCTATGGATCGCTGCCAATGACGTTCACGTTTGAGCGCCTCCTCAAGGACGATCTGACGAAGGCAGCGCTGCCACATGGCACACCGGCTGCGACGTCGCACCTAAAAGAGCATCCTGAATGGAGGCCGTATTTTGAGGCGGTACCACATCAGCCGCAGTATCATCAGCGCACCGCCCTCGGTGAAGTTATGCTGGCGCTCTATGCGAAGCTTAAACCCACATGGTAAGTGGATCACGGGCGCGTGCGCCTTGGTTTGATGCGCCAACCCAACGGCTGTGCAGCCCCGAGGGTTACACGATCAGACTGGAGGAAGCAGCGCCAGACGCCTTCTGGATCGTTACAAACCCGACGCACACCGCAGTGCTGCTTGAGGACGTGCGGGCCGTGACCGGCACCGCTCTGTTGTTGGCCGATGACCGGCGTCTGTTGGGCCGACTGGCACGTTACGGTGTGAGCCAGCGGATGGCGCTGCTGTACAGTGGGTTCGTGATCGAGCAGTTCTACCTGAAGGACACTGCCCAAATCTCCTTCGCTGATGCAGCAGCGCGGCTGTGCCGCGTGTGCATTCACTACTGGCAGCAGCGCGAAGCCCTTGGCGATTCACAGGCGCAACGGGCGTTGCCGATGCTCTGGCGGACCTATTGGCAGGCGCTCGACCGTGTGGCAATGGCACCACCGGATCAACGTGCCATGGTGGAGGAGGCATGGCAAGCGGTTGGCTTCGTGCAGGAACACGGTCGTGCGCTTGACCATTGGCTATGGTATCTGGTTGATGAGGCCCACGCTTGGTTTTTCGCCGATCTGCTCAGTCCGTGGCTTACGTCAGCGCAGTCTGGACAGGAGGTGCGTGAGGCGGAAGTCGCGGCGGTGGTTTGGGCGAATCAACCCTGGCACACCCGCATTCGGCCAACGACCCTCGCTGCGCCGAGTGGGCAACGGCGTATCGAAGCGCTCATTGAAGGCTGGTACCTCCCACGGTATGATCTGACCAAGGCACGGCACCTCGCGGCTGTGTTGGCGGCAGATCCCTCGCAGCCTGGCATCCTGCAAGGGTTTCTGGCGATCCCACGCTGGATGTTCACGGGCACGCAGCGCTTCTATGCCGCCATCATCGTCGCCTACGCCGGTACCGCGTTACAAGGCGACACCTGGAAAACGCTCTACCATCTCGCGGAAACGCCGCTGCTCTGGTGCAGTACCGTCGTCGTACTGGCTGCCGGTACCTACGGCTACTTGGCCTGGGGCATTGAGCGGAAGACCGGGGTCGCGGCACGGCAGCGCGCGTTGGCGCTGATGCTGCGCGGAGAAGGCTGTGCGCTGGTGGTTGGCGCTCTCCTGACGACGATCATTGCGCCCATTGAACTTGATCCTAGCTTGGATCTGACCAAGTCTGCCTTTTGGTCTATCCCCTTCTGGGTACTCATCGTGATCCTCTACGCGCAGTTGGCCCTCTTCTTCGGGATCTTTGTGCAACTGCTCTTCGATGATCGTCCGGCCACTGCGCCGCTCGACGCGCCATAATCTATGCCGACACCCGATGCCATGCTCGCCGCACTCATTCGGTTGGAACACCTGCGCCACCCGCTGACCCGCCGTGCGGATCTGCCCGCCGTGCTGCAGCAGGTGGCGGAAGAAGTCCTCCCCCTCGCCGGGGCCGCGAGCGTGCGGATCGCTCTATGCGCCGCTGCCTTTACGCCGCCCTTCGTCCTTGCCATTGCGGTCGGTGATGCGATGGTCGACACAAGCGAGCCGCTGCTGCTCCAGTGGGGCGGTATCACGCTTGCCGAGGTGCGCGTGGCCCCACCATGTCAAGCGGATAGCCACACCATGCTGCTCTTGCGCGTTGCGACAGAGTCGTTGGCCGAGGTGTGGGCCAGCGAGCGGATGGTGGCCGAGGTCGAGACCGTCACTCGCGCCCGCATCGCGTTTGATCTGCACGATGCCGGCAAGCAGGTGTTGCCCGCGATCCGGCTCTTCGCCGAGCGCGCCGAGCGCGACGTAACCCGCAATCCGGCTGCTGCCGCCGAGATGCTGCGGGCGATCCGTGAGATCGCCCAGCAGGGTCTTGACGATATGACCTTCTGGCTTGGCGATCTGCATGGACATCAGGCGGTCGTGGATTTCAGCCAGATGCTTGCGCGCCTGCTCGACCAGACCAGCCGCGCCGCGCCGCACCTGACCCTTGACCGCCAGATCGCGGTGCCCACGCTGCCCTGGCAGATCGCCGCATGTTTGCTGGGGATGCTGCGCGGTGCGCTCGCCAATGTGGTGCTGCACGCCAAGGCCCGCACCGTGCAGGTGTCAATTCAACCCACAGCGGGCGGCGTGTTGGCGTATGTTTGTGACGATGGGATGGGAATTGACGTCCAGGCGGCTATCGCCGCGCCAGGGATCGGACTGGAGAGTATGCTTGAGCGGGCGCGGGCGCTGGGTGGTTGGACATCAATAGGGTCAGGGCCGGTCGGTGGGACATGCCTTGAGATTTGGCTCCCGCTGCCAGACGAGGAGGCCGCGTGTGGATGAGCCGATTGCGGTGGTGATGGTTGACGATCACTTGATTATCCGCCGTGGCCTGCGGGCCATCCTTGAAGAGTCGGGCGCACCCCGGATCCAGCTTGTTGGCGAGGCTGACCGTGCGGAGACAGCCTTGGCCTTGGTCGAGCAACTCGCCCCGCGTGTGCTGATCACCGATTTGAAGTTAGGCGACACGTTTGACGCCGCCCTCACGCTCATCCAGCAGGTGCGGCGCACCAGTCCTCACACGGAAGTACTCGTCATTACCGGGTTTGACGAGAGCGATTCGCTTCTGCGCGCCATTCAGGCCGGGGCCAGTGGCTGCATCTCGAAGTGCGATGAGCTGAATGGTGCCGACATCTGCGCGGGGATTAGCGAGATCGCCCGTGGCCGGCGCTTCTCTAGCCCGCTCGTCTACCAGCGTATTCACACGCTGCTCCAAACAGGCACGAGTGGTCTGCCCCTGCTCGCCAGCCCGCTCACCGCCCGCGAACAGGACGTACTCGCCCTGATCGCGGCAGGCATGAGCAACCAAGCCATTGCCGAGCGGCTCAGCGTGCAGGTGTCTACGGTGAAATCGCACGTCTCCAACATCCTCTCGAAGCTCCAGGTGCCCACCCGCGAACTGGCGGTCCTCAGCTATCACGCGCAACAGACGCCGCCGTAGACGGCCTGCGCTCGGCCACGCAGTAGCTTGACATCCATCTTAGACGGATGCCGAGGCGGATGAAAACCCCGCCGAAGAAATCCATCTGCGCCTCCCCCACTGGGGGAGGCGTTTTGCGTCGCGCTGTGGCGTAATGGGTCTACACACCGATACACCTTGCGTCGGTACGGCTCACCCTTCACGGAGGCGCTATGTCCCTCGATGTTCGCAACTTGCAGCGCTATGGGCGCGGCGACCGGGCCGCGCAACTCGCCCCCGACGATTCCCAGCGCCCGCCCGCCCAGCGTGATGTGGTGGCCTTGTGCGCGGGCAACTCTGCCGAGACGGTAGGGCTACGCGCCAAAGCTATCGCCTATAGCGATCAGGTCTGGCTCCATGTCGCTGGCCTCAACAATGACCGGCTGCCGCCCCGCCCGCTGCCCGTCCGGCGGGCCGATGGCACGAGCGGCGTCCTCGCACTCACCGAGCGGCTCATTCTTGATGGTGAACACCCGCGTGAGCGGGTGCAGGATGATCCGCTGTTGGCGGCGCGCTACGCCGACTTGCTGCGCGGCGTGCCCGTCTTCGAGACCTACCCGCGTGCGGGCGCGGGTGGTCACGGCCTGCCGGTGATTTCGGCCCTAGACATGGATCTGCACCTTGACCAGATCCTCGGGTGGATCCGCCGCCACCTGGCGCTGTTGCACGACACGCCGACCACCAATACCGGGGCCAGCGACCTTCAGCAGTTGGTGCAGCGTGCCCAGCGGCGCACCGACACGCCCCGCGAGCGGCGGGTGCTGGTGATTGGCGGGGCCAGCGGGGCGATGGGCAACGCCGCCCACCATTTGCTGCCGCCGCTGATCCGCTATGTGCTGGCCGAGCAGGGTGTCACCAACTATCAGCTTTGGGGCGTACTGCTTGGCCCACGCGCCTTCACTGGCCTGACGCCCTACGTGCGCCAGAACGCCCGTGCGCTGCTTGAGGCGCTTGAGTACATGAGCCGCCACGGGATGCACCGCGCCTACAGCCCCGAGGTGGTGGTGCGCGCGCAGCAGCCACCCTACGACCGGGTCTTCATCCTGGACGACCCCAGCATTCCTGCCGCTGGGACGACGGCGACCGAGGCCGAGTTGGAGCGCTTCTTCGACCGCGCTGCGTTGAGTGTCGCCACGCTGCTGCGTGACAGCACCTGGGCGACGGTCGCCAGCCACATTGCCAATGACGATGGTGTGCCGCGTGAGGACGGCCAACTGCGCTATCTGCACACCGTTCAGACGGCTCTGCTGGCCGCAGATCGCCCGCGCCTCCACGCCATGCTCACGGCTGCGCTGGCGTCCGAGGTGGCGAATCGCTTTCTGACCCGTTTCGCGGCCTAGACCGCCCATGCGCCACGTTGCTCCTTTACCGAAAGGACGCCCCCATGTTGAGTCTTGTGCGCCCCCACGGCGGCCTGCCCGCCGAACCCGCGCTGAACCCGTTCGATGAACTGCTCGATGGGATGGGCCTCGTGTACACGCTGGCCGAGCGGCTCATCCAAGACCTTGACGGTCGGCCATGTGAGCCGGCGCAGATCGACCAGACGGCGGATCTGGTCGCCCATCTGGCCTTGCTGAGTCGGCGTGAGCCGGTCGGCGGCGCGGAGTCGCAGATCCGCGAGAATGAGCGCCGCGTGCGCGAGGCGCTGAGCGTCGGGCTGACCGCAGCGGTGGCGCGGCGCAGCGATACCCCGCGCAGCCTGCTGACGGGCCTGCTTGGTGCGGCCCGTGCCCGCAAGGAACCGCTTGACCGCCAGCTGAGTGAGCTTGACCAGCGTTACGAGGCCATGCAGACGCGCCTGCATCGTTGGCAGGAGCGGGCCGGTCAGCGCAGCGACAGCGTGGGTGCCGACCTGTGGCGCTGGGTCTTCGGTGGTGCCGACCGGCTCTCGCTGCCCGAGGCGGTCGCGCTGTGGAATGACCGCGAGTATGTCGCCCTCCAGCGCACGGCGGCGAGTGCGGCCCAGGCGTGCGTTGGTGCCGCTATCGAGAGTATCGTCCACCTGCTGGCGCAGCTCGACGAGCGCCTTGACGAGGCGCACGAGCTTGCCCTGACGCTCACGCAGCAGCGCGCGCAGATGGTGCCGCCGTCGGCGCAGTACGCACCGTGGACGTTCCGCCTCAATGAGGCGCTGATTGCCGAGGCGCTCGTCGGACGCGCCGACTCCGAGTTGGCACTGGCGACCCTGCTGCGCCAGTTGGCCGCCGAGGACGACGCGCCGCTTGGGGTACACGTGCGCGCCATCGCCGCTGAGGCCGCCGAGCAACTGCTGCGCGGCCTGTCCATCAGCGACTTGGTCGCCATCGAGGCCGAAGGGGCCGCTGACCCAGAACACGATGGGCTGGTGGTGGTCGGCCAGGCGCTCCTCGCTGCCGTGGCCCGCCCAAGCTGGCAACTCGCCCGACGCGCCCGTGCCCGCATCGAGACGGTGCAGATTACCCCCGACGGGGCACCGATCTACAGCTTGGAGGGGCTGGGGAGCGCCGCCTATGGTGGTGGCCTCGACCGGATGGGCTTCGTGCAGCTTCAGCTCGACGTGGCCCTTGGTGATCTCGCCGTCATCGCCGAGGGCGCAGAGCAGTTTGCGAGCACCCTGGCCCAGCGCAATCTCTACGTGCTTGACGAACTGGCGGCGGCAGCGGCCCCGACCCCGCTGATCAGTGCCCAGCGCTCCGCACCGCGCCCGGTCACGCTGATGACCAGCCCCGCCGATGGCGAGGCGTAAGGAGGAGTCTATGTTCACCCGATTCATCGCGCTGGTGGTCTGGCTTGGCCTGCTGGCCTCTAGTGTGACTGCGGTCACCCCGGCAGGCCCCCGCCTCACCGGCACGGCTCCACTGGCCGTCCTGCTCGCACCCGCCGTGCCCTTGGCCGCCCCTCACGCCACGGCCCATGGCGTGTTTTTGGCCCAGACCATCGTCGCTGAACTGCCCGCTGGCGTACTCACCCTCGCGGCAGCGTCCGACGGGTCTGGGGATCTGTGTGTGGACGACGAAGCGCACGTGGTGATCGCCAATGCCGCTGGGGTGGTGGCGGTCTGGGAACACCCGTTTTTCACGACGGATCGCCACGAGATCGCCTGTGTGCAACCGCAGATTCTGACCACGCTGCCGCAGGCTGGCACCTACACCGTGACGCTAACCTTGACTGACCGCTTTGCGCCGACCTATTGGGCAACGCCGTTCTATCTTGTCGCCAAGGCGCGGGCGACGAGCGCGACGGCCCCGCCGCTGGGTGCCGCTGCGCCGCCGCCCGCGTCGGCGGTGACGCCCACGCTGATGCCGAGTCCCGCGTCCGCAGCGACGCTCGCGCCCAGCGTTGCCCCAACCGTGGTGGTCGCGCCTGCCGCCGCGCCGGGCGGGCGAACCATGCCCACGTGGGCGTGGGCGGCGGGCCTCGGCAGCGCCGCGCTGCTCGCGCTCGCCTTGCTGCTCACCCGCAGGCGCCCGCGCCCCGTCGCCAGCACGCAGGCTGGCCTTGTCACCCTGACCGACCGCGCCACGCGAGAGACGCGCACGGTCATTCTGGTCGCGGGGCGCGAACAGGTGCTGCGTCGCCGTCCGCTCGCCCTGGTGCCGCCCGGCGGCGAAGGGGCGACCCTCGCCCAGGTGCGGCTCACCCCTGGCGGACTGCATGTTCGCACCCCCGATGGGGCGGAGCGCGAGCTGTCTCACGACACCGAGTTGACCTTAGTTGACGGCGCAGTGACTGTGCGCTACCGC
The DNA here is from genome assembly GCA_903916565.1 of uncultured Oscillochloris sp. Lineage (GTDB taxonomy): Bacteria > Chloroflexota > Chloroflexia > Chloroflexales > Chloroflexaceae > CAIWXH01. Next base: position 19,007 of record CAIWXH010000649.1, read on the forward strand.
GCCCAGAGCGCCGCCACGCAGCTGTCGCGCACGACCGTGAAAGGACGCCTCCGATGAACCCGCTTGCTTGGCTCACCCGCATGGTTCGTGGCGACTCGCACCGTGCCGCCTCGCCCGCCCAACCGCTTCGCAATGAAGGAGACGCCCATGTTCTGGTGTCTGATGAGCGCAACCCTGATCACCGTCCTGCTCGCCCTCGCCGCCCTGACCATCCGCGTGCCGCGCTTCCGCCCGCAGCGGATCCGCCCAGCCCTGGTGCTGCGCGGCTGCCTGGCCCTGCTCTGTCTGCTCATCGCGCTGGCCCTGGCGAGTCTGACCATCGCCCTGGCGGGGACAGCCGGGACGCTGCCGGGGTGACGCCGCCCACCGGCCCGCAGGGCGCGTGGATCACCATCCATGTCGATGGGGCACCCGCCCCGGTCGCGGGTGTGCCCGCCGGACTCGGCGTGGTCGTACGGCGCGGGCGCACCGGCCCAGTCATACGCACCGCCAGCCTGCGCGCCCCCGCCGCCACCTGCAACGAGGCTGAGTACCAAGCCCTGATCGCCGGTTTGCGCCTTGCGCTACGTCACTATCCCGGTCAGCCCGTGCGCTGTCTCACCGATAGCCGTGTGGTGGTTGACCAGCTTACGGGGCGGGCTGCGGTGCGCGCCGCCGCCCTACGCCCCCTCCACGCCGAGGCGGCAACCCTGGTACGCGGCTTCGCCACCCTTGAACTGGTCGCGGTGCCCCGTGCGCTGAACCGCCTCGCCGATGCCCTCGCCTGGGAGGCGCTCTACGGTCGCCGTGCGGCCGGTCGCGCTTTCCCCATGACGGGTACCGATCTTGACCCTGCCCACGAACAGGAGGCTTGAGCTATGGCCCTCTTCCCGCTCTACGATGGCCCACCACTGATCGACCAGATCTGTAGCGTGGAGAACATGACGACCGCCTGGCGCCGCGTGCGGAGCAACATCGCCGTGGCCCAGCGCCGCCGCAGCGCCGGTCCCGACGCCGTAACCCTGCGCGACTTTGAGGCCCAGTGGACGCGCGCGATGGCTCAGTTGACCGACGAGTTGTCTACGGGTGCCTATCGCCCGCTGCCGCCGCGCCATGTCCAGATTCCGAAGGCCAGCGGCGGTGCCCGCGCCATCGCCATTCTCGCGGTGCGCGACCGGGTGGCGCAGCGGGCGGTGCAGCAGGTGCTTCAGCCGCTCTTTGAACCCTATTTCCTCGATTGCTCCTACGGCTCGCGGCTGGCGATTGGCGTCCCTGCGGCGGTGAGTCGGGTCGAGCGCTATGCAAACCAGGGGCTCACTTGGGCGGCGGACGCCGACATTGCTGCCTTTTTTCCGAGCATCGATCAGCGCATTCTGCTCTCGCTGGTGCGGCAGCGTATCAGCGAGCCAGCGGTGCTCCAGTTGATCGCCCAGTGGCTCCGGGCTGGCACGCTCACCATTGACGAGGGGGCCGCTCTGACCGCCGACGGGCAGCCCCGCGATGGCTCGGCCCTGCTCGCCCATACCCAGGCCGTGCTCCGGCAGCTCAAGGGCGAAGCGAGCGCGCCCCCGTCGTTCGCGCCGCGCCGCCACGACGAGCCGCTGGTTGACGCAGTCGCCTTCGACGCCTGGGACATGGGCGGGCCAGCCGCGCACTTCCCGGCCCAGCGCGGCAATCTGGAGACGCTGCTCTGGAGTGCGCTGACCCTCGGCAAGCCCGCTCTCCACGGGGTACGCCAGGTGCTGCCCTATCTCCAGCGGCTCGGCATGCGTCGGGCGCTGATCGCCGGGGCCGTCGCCGCCAGCGCCGTCGCCGCCGGTGAGGTGGCGCTGCGGATGCAGGATGGGTTTGGGCGCGGCACCGCGCAGGGCGGGGCGCTCTCGCCGCTGCTCGCCAATATCTACCTGCACCCCTTTGACCTGGCGCTCACCAGTCAGGGGCTACGCCTGGTGCGCTACGTTGACGACTTTGTCGTGATGTGCGCGAGCGAAACGGAGGCCCGCCGTGCCCTCGATCTCGCCCGCCGCCAGCTCTTCACGCTGCGGCTCGATCTCAACCCCGAGAAGAGCCGCGTGCTCGCCTATAACGACGGCCTGGAGTTCCTCGGTACGGCGTTTGCGCCCCAGCGGCGCGGCCACACCCTCGCCGCCGGGGCCACCAGTTTCGCCGAGGCCGAGGTCATGCTCCGTAAGGTGGCTACTCAGGCCCAGTCGGGTGCCAAAGCCGCACAGCGCAAGCTGCGCCGTAAGTAAGGAGATTGTCCAATGGCAACGCTCTATGTTGATGAGCAGGGTGCGGTGGTGCGGAAACGTGACCAGCAGATCCTCGTCACCAAGCAGGGCAAACTCCTGCGCGAGGTGCCGCTCAATAAGGTTGACCGCGTCGTCTTGATGGGCCGGGGCGTGCAGCTTTCCACCGCCCTGATGGTTGAGTTTCTTCAGCGGGGCGTGCCGGTGACCTACACCACCCGGCACGGCGGGCGCCCCTATGGGACGGCGGCTGATGGCCCGTCGCATATGATTGATCTGCGGCTGAAGCAGATGACGAAGATGCTCGATCTGCGCTGGAGCCTGGATCTGGCGCGGGCGATTGTCGGTGGCAAGCTGGCGAACCAGCGCACGCTGCTGCGGCGCGCGGGCTGGCCTTCGGCGACCAGCGCTCTCGTGCAGATTGATACTGCCGGGGCGGCCCTGGCGACCGCGCCCAGCATTGACATCGTGCGCGGCCACGAGGGTGCGGGGGCCGCCGCCTACTTCGGCGCCTGGCGGAGCGTCTTTACGGCGCGTTGGGGCTTCAGCGGGCGGGCCTATTACCCGCCGCCCGACCCGCTGAACGCCGCGCTCTCGTTTGGCTACACCATGCTCTTCCACGATGTGCGTACCGCTGTCCAGGCCGTCGGGCTCGACCCGTATTTGGGGGCTTTTCACGCCGTCGAGGACGGGCGCCCTTCGCTGGCCCTTGACCTGATGGAGGAGTTCCGCCCGCTGATTGTAGACCGCCTCGTGCTTGAAATGCTTGGCAGCGGGCAGCTCACCCTGAACCATTTCGAGCAGCCAGTGGAGCGGCCTGACGCGGTGCATCTCAACGCCCCTGGGCGGGCCATCTACATCGCCCGCTACGAGGCGCTGATGCACGAGCCGGTACCCGTGACGCCTACCGAGCAGACCACGCTGCGGCGTGTGCTGCTGCTCCAGGCCCAGAGCCTTGCCCGCCTCATTCGCGAGGAGCAGCCGCGCTACGTGCCTTACGTGCCAAGCTAGGATTAGTTCCGCTAGGGGCGTGGGGGAACACAGTTCCCCCACCACACACACCTATGTTTACCATCATCTGCTACGACGTGGTGATTGACAAGCGCCGGACGAAGGTCATGAAGCTGCTCAAGGGCTATGGCACCCGCGTGCAGTACAGTGTCTTCGAGTGCTACCTGAGCAGCCAGGAACTGACCAAGCTGGGCCGTCAGCTCCGGAAGCTGATTGATCCAAAGACCGATAGCGTGCGCTGCTATCGCCTCGACACCCTCGCTGTGCAGCGCATCCAGATCGTCGGCATCGGCCAGGTCACCGCCGACGAGGGCTACTATCTCGTGCGCGATGTACCGTAGCGTTCGGCAGTGTTCGCGGATAGAGCAAGCCGCTCCTGGTTGTGAATCCGGGGGACTGAAGTCCCCGACTATGGGGTGCGCAGGCGGTCTTCGTACCCCGTAGTCGGGGACTTCAGCCACTGGGCGGGCGGCATGAAATCTAAAATCTAAAATCTAAAATCTACGCTCACTCCTCCAACCAGACCCCGCCCGTCTCACCGGGCGGGCGCGTGGGCGCAGCGAGCACCCCGCGCCGTGGCCCCCGCGACGTCTTGCCAGCGCGTTTGGCGCGTGGAGGTGCGCTTGAGCGCGGTTGACGCCCCAACACGCGCAGGGCCAGGATGCGGTCAAGGCGAAAGGTCAGCTCGTGCTGTTTAGCCAGACAGAAGGCGTGCACATACCAGTGCGCTCCCGCCAGTTCGAGGCGCAGCGGGCGCACGGTGCGCGTCGACGGGGTGGCCGCCTCGGCGGCTTGATACACCATCGTCACCGCACGGCGTCCCGCAATCGCCGCACCGAGCGCGGCCACCGGGTCGAGCGGCAGCGCATCGGGCGGTTCCTCCGCCGCTGCTTGGCGTCGTTCAGCCGGAGCGGGCGGCGGCAACCGGGTGACCGGAAGCTGGGCGCGCAGCCGTTCGCTGAGCAGATCAAGCGCCTGCCCGCTGGCCGGGCCATTGGCCCGAAAAAAGTCACAGGCCGTCAGCAACAGCGCACACTCCGCCGGACTCAGTGCTGCCGGTGGCGGTGGCTGCGGCGCGCCGACGATGCTGACCGAAACGCCGGCGCGGGCGAGCGCCCGCCCCAGACCGGCAACGGCCTCTGGCTCGACCAGCGCGACCCCCGGCGCAAGCTGGTGGGCCACATAGCGGCGCACCGAGCGCCGCTGCGCGGCGCGCTGCAGCACCTCAGCATCATCGGCAAGCGCAATTGCGGCGTGAATGATCCGCACCGCCGGGGTTGGCTCCGCGAGCAACGTCTGCCAGGCTGCGGGAAGCGGCCCGGCCTGCGCTGCAAGCAGGGCGCGCACCGCCGAGCGTGCGTGGCCCGCTGCGGTCGCCCGGGCCAGCGTGCGCGCATCAAGGCGATAGATCGAACCTTCGGCGCTGACGCCTGCCCATTGGGCAAAGGGCAAAAGGTCGAGTACCGCCGCGTCGAGGCTGGCGGTGGGGATCGTCAGACTTCCCGGCTCGCCGTAGATCCAGGCATTGCGGGCGGCTTCACTCGCTGCGGGCACCGCGCGGTCGGGCGGCTCAAGCGGCGCACGCGCCAGCGGCGTGGTGGTGCAGCAGTGCGCCCCCGACGGCGTGGCCGCATCCCACACCACCAGGCCGAGCCACGTGAGCGGCCCTTCCAGCGCACGACGCCAGACCAGCGCCGAACGGTCAGCCTGCCACGGCGTGCGCGGCGTGGCGCGGGCCGTATGTCCGATTCCCCGCGTCAGCGGGCCGAAGGCCGCAGCGCATGCGGCGTAGCTGGTCGCTGGGTCAAGCGTCGTGCCTACGGGCAACTCGGCAACCCACGCGAGCAAGCGCCGCCGCAGAGCCGGCCAATCCAGGCTACGGCGCGCCCGCACCGGCAGTTCGATCCAGCGATCCGGCCACGGAGCGCGGAGCCAACTCGCCTGAAGCAGATGCACTCGCTTGTTTGGTGGATGCCGTAGAAAGGCCGCGACCGCCGGTGTTGCCCGCAGCGTCGCATCATCGTCGGGCGCAAGCACGCGCAGATCGCGCAGGAGCGGTACCAGCCACATGAGCAGCGCCATGTCCGTCGCGGGTGCATGCGGATGGAGGCGCGCCGCGAGGGCGCGGAGGGTCGTCGCCCGCAGGCTGGCGGTGCCGTAGTGTGCCAGCGGGCGCTCGGCGGCGGCCAGCAGCACCACCGCCGCCGCCACAGCGGCGGGAGGAAGCGGCGCAGCGGTGGCAACGTCCGCCGAAGGCGTTTCCGGCGCAACGGCAAGCGGCGTGGGCAACCAACGGCGCACCTCGGGCGGCAGCAGATAGCGCACGGGATGGTAGGGCGCGGACGGACGCGGGAACAACAGCCCTGCAAGCACCAAGCGCTCGGCCAGCGAGCGGGGCTGCGGATCGACGCGCAACGCGACGAGCGGGCGCAGCGGCCCAAGCTGGGCCGTCAATGCGTCGGCGTCGAGGCCGTGGGGCGTGTTTCGCAAACGCTGTAAGGCCGCGTGACACGCGGGCGGTAGCGTATAATAGAGCGCCTGCACGCGCTGGGCCGTACAGAGCGCTTGGCGCAGTCGGGCGACGCGCACGGCAGGCGTGGCCCCACGCGGCAACGCGACGCGATGCGTCCGTGCGATCAGGCGTTGCAGCGTTGCGGGAAGATCGGCCAACCAGCGTGCCCAGACATGCATGAAGTTTCTCCCGCCAACCACCACCCAAAGTTCCGCTCCATAGAGTATACTATGCTGACTCGGCCAGAATCGCAAGCACGGCGCATCCCGGTGGTCGTTAGCTGGTCAGGTTTTACCGCATTGCAACGCCGTACACGCGACGGGGCGTAATGCGAGGGGCAACGCCTTAATGCCCCGCTACGAAGGGGGTTGAAACGTGACCCGCGCCTTGATGGCGGATGGGCCTTTGCCAACGCCTTAATGCCCCGCTACGAAGGGGGTTGAAACCAGCAGCGTCCGGAGATCGTTGTTCATGGTCTTTTCCAACGCCTTAATGCCCCGCTACGAAGGGGGTTGAAACAAAGACCATCATTCTTTTCAGACCACGTCTTTGCAACAACGCCTTAATGCCCCGCTACGAAGGGGGTTGAAACCTCGGCATATGGGGCATTAGCCCCAAGTAGAGAACAGCAACGCCTTAATGCCCCGCTACGAAGGGGGTTGAAACTTACATACTGGCGTGATTCAGTATC
>CAIWXH010000650.1 GCA_903916565.1 uncultured Oscillochloris sp.
ATGAGTACCTTCCGCAGCGAGCGTGAGCGCCGCATCGTCTCGCAAGTGCATAAGATGCTGGCCCTCTGGATGGCGCTGCGCCGCCCGTGGATGGCCCGGGTGCGCCCGCTCTACCGCTCCGTCGGCGGGCGCTTCTTCTACCGCACGCCCAATAACGATGCGCTGCTGCAAGAGGCCGTCGGCGACTTTCTCAAGATGGATCAGCGCACCGCGCTTGAGACGGCGGCTGGCGCTGGCGACCCCGCCATCAATACGTCGCTGGCCGCGCTGCGCTGTCCCACGCTGGTGGTCGGTGCCCGCCACGACAACATCATGCCACCGGCTGGCACCCCCGAGGTCGCCCGCCTCGTCCCTGATAGCCGCCTGGTCTGGATCGAGCGCTGCGGCCACCTGCCGATGATTGAGCAGCCCGACGAGTATCACCGGGTGCTGCGCGAGTTTCTTGACAAGTAGCGGCTAGGCCAGCTTTCTGGAAGTTCCTGTCGGGTTGCGCGCTGATTTTCGTAAGGCGCGGAGCGCAGCAACAAGCGGTTCGGCCTTCGTGATCTTCGTGCGCTTCGTGGTAAAAACCTGCCGCGCATTTCCGCCAAAATGTACTAGGCCAGCGCTCGATGCACCCCAGCGTCTCGATTATTGTTGTCACCTACAATAGCGCCGCCCACATCGCCGCATGGAGCGTGGCGCTGCGGGCGATTCGCTATGCGCCAGCCCCCCAGATCGTCGTCGTTGACAATGCCTCTCAGGATACCAGCGCCGCGCTCGTGCGCCAGTTGCTGCCCGAGGCGCTGCTGCTGCCGCAGACGGCGAACCTTGGCTTTAGCGGCGGCGTGCAGCGCGGCGTCGCCGCCAGCAGCGGCGAGGTGCTGGTGCTGCTCAACCCTGACACGGTCGTCGATCCCGGTTGGCTTGCCGCGCTGGTGGCACCGTTGGCCGAGCCGCGCTGCGGGATTGTCGGCAGCAAGATTCTTGACCCGCAAGGAAAAACGCTGCTGCACGCCGGTGGCGTGCTGACGCAGCCGGTCGTGCTTGCCAGCCATCGCGGCTACGACGAGCCAGACCGTGGGCAGTACGAGACGCCTATGGCGGTGCCGTTTGTGACCGGCGCGTCGCTGGCGCTGCGCCGCGAGCTGTGGGAGCGGCTCGGCGGTCTCGATCCGGGCTTTTTTCCCGGCTATTTTGAAGATGTTGACCTCTGCTGGCGGGCGCAGGCGCTTGGCTTAGCGTGCTGGTACGCGCCCCAGTCAACGCTGCGCCACAGCGAGTCGGCCTCCACCGGCAAGTTTAGCGGCGCCTTCTACTACTACCACCACCTCAACCGGCTGCGCTTCGCCTGCAAACATCTGCCCTGGCTCACCCTCTGGAATGAGTTTGCCCCGGCAGAAGGCTTGCGCCTACGCGAAGCCTCGGCGCTCGACCGAGCCGTGGCGGGGTTGGTCTATCGTCAGGCGCTGCCGCATGGGCTGGCGGTGCCCGACGCAGCCACGCAGGCGACCATTCTGCACCGGGGGCGAACGCTTGCGGCGCTAGGCGCGCACCTGCAAGATCAGCCCGACGCCTGGCCGACGGAAGCCCGGACGCTTTTGGGCCTCCCGACCGCCTCGCTGCTGCCCGCGCTGCTCGCGCAAGCCGAGGCGGAGGCGGTGCTGGCGGAGCATCAGTTTCGCTCGTCGCTGCCGCTGGTGGCCGCGCTGCGCCGCGCCTGGAACAACGTGGCGACGCGCTGGTACGTGCTGCCGCTGCTGCACCAGCAGACGCGCTTTAACCTCGCCACGCAGCGAAGTGTCGTGCAGGTGCGTGAGCAGATTGACCTGTATATGCAGTGCACACTGCTGGAGACCCAGGTGCGCCAGGCGCTGCTCTGCTACCAGATGGCGCTGCGGTAGCCAGCCTAGAACGTGCGCGAAACGACTTGGCAGGTGCAGACACCTGCCAGGTCGTTTCGTTTGACGTGTCCCTAAACCCTCGGCTTACGGCAGCACCACCACCGGCGCATCGCTACAGTACGTCGCCACGCTGACGCCCGTATCCGCCGCACCACAGATGTAGTAGGTGCCTGGCGCAACCGTCGCGGTATCCCAGGTAAAGGCGACTGGGTTGCCGACCACCGGGGTGGTTGAGGTCGAGGGTGTCGCGCCAACAACCAGCGGTAGATAGACCTTATACGCGCCGAGTTGCTGCACGGTCGTCGCACGCTTGGCGGTCTGCACCGCCAGATGTTGGGTTGGCTGATTGATGTCGGTGGTGTAGTAGAAGTTGAGCGTCTTCAGCGTCGTTGGTTGCACATTGACGCCAGTCTCGATGGTGAAGGGCTGCCCCCGCTGAACCTCGTCGGTGGCGGTCAGCTTCACCCAGTCTACGGAGAAGACATCAGCCCCCGTGTTGGTCGCCGCCGCCATCGTCTCTAGTGGGTCGAAGCGTAGGTTCTTCACGGTGCCAAGCTGTGTCCAGCCAAGCTGGGCCGGGAAGGGGTTTTGCTCACGCGGCGTCAGAATATTGTCGGCCTGGGCTAGGTTCGAGAGCGGCAGCGGCGGCGTGGCCTGCGCCAGATCGATCGTGTAGGTGCGCCAGCCCTCGTAGTAGGTGCCGTACTTCGTTTCAGAGCCATCCGTTTGGATGCCGGTGTTCCACCAGATGACGCGCCCGCCCCAACCATGGGCAATGGCCCAATTGAGATCTTTGCCCGCTGGCAGATCCACCTTGAGGCGCACCGTGAAGTAGTGATAGCGGGTAGAGTTGATGGGGCGATTGGGATCCACCCGCAGCCAGAACTGCGCGTCAGTCTCGGTCTGTGGCGGGATGATCACCCCTTTGGCACTGAAGATGCCGTCGCTGAAGCTCACGTTGGTGAGGTACTGCGGGTAGGGTAGCCCCGGCGTCACAATATCAGCGCTCGATGTCATCTCCCAGGGCTGACCAAGCTCGGTGGTCGCATAGTCGGCACCGCTGGTCTTGCTTGGCTTGGCAAAGGTGATGATCGGCTTCGTCGCAATGGTCAACGGGCCGATCCAGGCGCTCACGCTCTTGGTGATCGAACAGCCATTCTGTTGCGAGCCATCCTGGAGACGTAACTGAAAGTAGTGCTGGCCGGGCGGCAAAATGCTGGTGGGCAGATCGTACTTGCCTGCACTGGCCGCAAGACCATAGGCGATGGGTGCGGCGTCGGTGCCGGCGGCGTTATCGGCCACGTAGAGATCGACCCGATCACTTGTCCCGACGCCAGTGGTGTTCCAGGGGATGGCAATCGTTGGGGCCGAGGTGGGGTCACTCAGCCGGATCCAGTCGATCTTGACCTGGGTGCCAGTCGCACCAGCGGTTGACGGGTCGATGCGGAGGCCACGCACCAGACCTTGCCACGCGCCAGCGCGGGCGGCGGGGGCACCATTCGCCTGGGTCAGATCGAAGTTATAGAGGTGCCAACCGTTCCATGGAAAAAACGTGTTGCTGCCCTGGCACGCATCGGTGTTCGCAAAATAATTCGTCGTATTCGGCCATGTAACAGGCTTGGCGGTCGTCCAGTACACCGCCAGCGGGCTATTGATCGTACGCGGGCTGACCGACATGCGATACGAGAGCCGGGTATACTTCGCCGCGTTGATGGCGAACCGATCTTGCCCACCAAACTTATTGAAGGCCAATTCCTGGCTGAACTGGCCCGCCAGCGGGCTGCTGAAACCCTGGAAGAGCGGGAAGACGTACCCGGTTGCAGGTGTGCCCGAAGCCTGATCGACACCACTGTAGGTGCCCGACCAGAGGCCATTGCTGGTGCTGATGTTGTTGAAGCCGATCTCATAGCTGATGTCGTGATCGGTATTCATATCCCAGGCGTCGCCTAAGACGGTGGTCGCAAAATCATCGCCCGCATCCACGGTCACCGTTAGCGCACCGGGGTTTGTAAATGAAATCGCCGCCGCAGGTGTGCCCTGGGCATAGCTTGGCGTGGCGAGCGACCACGCATTACGCTGGCCTGTGAGGCTAGCAATGGCAAGTAAGAGTCCGACAAAGAGCGCTAGGCGGGAGAGTTGGCGTGACGGATGCATGAACTGCTCCTTAAAACTACCTTGAGGTACGTGCCGAACTGGCAGAGGAACCGCTGGATCGCATCGTTAGGCTACTGGCATCCTATCACTCGGCGATTACCAGGCGCTGAACACATGTGCGTTATGCCGCCCAAGTGAGCAATGGCGAAAGCTGAAATGACAACCGGGTGCTAGGAGATAAGACCTCCTGGCACCCGGTTATCGAACGCGCTGGCCCACCACTAGCGCTTCGCTGTGAACGCGAGGCTCGGGCCGTTGGGGTGATCCGGCGCATCAAAGGCGATGCGGATATCGCTGAAGCCGAAGTGGCGCACGCAGGCGAGCAGGTCGCTGCGAGACATCCAGGCGCTATGCTCGGCGCTGCCGCCACAGAACCCCGCCCAGTCTAGGGCAACCTGATACTCTTGGCGATAGAGCGTGTGGGTGAAGCCGGCATACTCGGCGGGTGCGCTGGAGGGAAACTTCGGGGCGAAGACGGGCGACGCCTTGATGATCGCCGGATCGTAATAGTGGGTCCACACAAAGATGCGGTTGCTGGCCTGCGTCATCAGCGCGATCAGCTCGACGGGGTTACGCATATGGTAGAGTACGCCGCTGGCGACGATGAGGTCGAACTGCCGGGGCGCGGCGCGCAGGTACTCGACGAAGTCGCCGCAGAGAAACTGCACGCGCTTGAGCCCGAGCAACTCTTTCACCACGAGACATTTGAGGAAGGCCCGCGAGTTGGACTCAATCGCTACGACCTCCGCCGCGCCCGCCTGTTCGAGCATATAGGAGTGTCCAGCCTCCAGCGGCCCCAGTTCAAGGGCGGACAACCCGGTGATGTCGCCGAGTTGCTCGATGGCCCAGGTGATGCGTGGGTCGCTGAAGAGGCCGATTGGTCCGGCCTCTAGGTCGGCGAATGGCTCGGGCAAGCGCGAGGACCACTCGCCCTTGAAGATGTCCAACGCGCTCTGCGGGCTGGGTGCCGTGGTGATGTAGTAGTCGAGAATCCGACTTGGGGCTTGCGCGGCGGCGGGCGTGGGCGCGGGCGGCGGCACAGGCGCGGCGACATTATCATTAATGCCAGCCAAGGCCCGCACGCCAGCCTTCACACGCTGTTTAATCTGATCGACTCGTACCATACTAACCTCTCCTCAATCATTCAGTTGACGCAGCCTCAGACCTTGCGCCCGCGTCGGATGCGCCCGACCCAGCGTAGCAGCCGCAGCACGCGGCCCGACTCAAGCCGACGGATCAGGTCTTCCAGATGGGCAATATGGGCGTTCTTCTCGCGAATCACCGCGTCGAGCTTCGCCTCGCGGCTAGGCTGAATCGGCTGCGCCGCCGCGCCCGGACGAACACGATCAGCGGCGTAGCGCGGGTTAGCACAGAACGTGACCAGCGGCGCTAGGGCGCGCTGCCAGGTGAATTCGGCGCGCACGGCTTCGAAGGCGGCAGCGTAGCGGTCGCGGGGGCACGGCTCGTTAGTCAGCGTAAGCAGCGCCTGGGCAAAGCCCGCCGCATCGCCAATCGGCACCGTGTAACCTAAGCCCTGCTGTTCAACCGTGTCGGCCAGCGTATCGCCCGCCGAGACGACCATCGGCATTCCCGACCAGATGCAGTCGAGCAGGCGCGTCCGAAAGGCGAAGCGCGTCTCGATGTGCGCGAGGTGCGCGCTCACGCCGATGTCGGCTTCGAGCAGGTAGCTTGAGCGCTCGTCGAAGGGCACCCAGCGGTCGTTAAAAAAGACCGTCTCGCCATACAGACCCAGCTTTTGCGCCAGGGCGACCGCCCGCGTGTGCATCGCCATCTCCGGCACATCGGCGGGGTTCGGGTGGCGGTAGCCCAGAAAAAAGAGCTTCAGCTTGGGCCGCTGCGCGCGCAGCAGACCCATCGCCGCGATCACCGTCAGCGGGTCGAGCCAATCCCAGATGCCGCCGCCCCAGAGCAGCACGGTGTCATCTTCGGCGATGCCGGGGACGACGCCTTTGAGCACGCGCTGCGTGTGGACGGGCGGTGTCGCCGCGCTGCCAAAGGGCACCACCGCGATCAGCGCGCGGAAGGTGGGGTCGTGGCGGTAGCCGTCGGGCACCAGCCGCCCCTGGCCGGTGAGCATGCCTAGCCAGAAGTCGCGCTGGCGCTCGCTGGCGCAGAGGAAGAAGTCGCCGAACTCTAGCTGCTGGGTCAGCGAGGCGAGATTGTCGCTGGCCATAAGTCGCCCGCGCTCCTCTGTCTCCTTGGCGAAGAATTCCAGCCCTTCGAGATAGTAGGGGTCGTACAGATCGACCACCAGGATCTTATTCAGCCCGGCGATGATCGGGTAACGGCGTAGCGTGTAGCCCTGAATGATCACAATCTCGGCCTGGCTGGCAAGCTGCCCGACCAGCTTCTCGTCGTCACGCGCAAAGGCGATCATCTGCACATTCGGCAGCGTCAGCGCGGCCCGCTCGGGGGCGGCAAGCGTCACATAGCACGAGTCGCTCAGGCCACGGGCAAGCTCGACCGCGCGAATGCCGACGCCGGCCAGATTCTCTGACAGCGGGTCACTGCTGATAATAAGCACACGGTGCATACGAGATCCTGTCAGCATCGTCCGCACCCCAAGCGCATTGAGCATCGTCTGCGTCAGCGTCGGGCGCGGCTCATACTGTTTCGGCAGCCCCAGCGGGTACTGGAACAGCGTGAAGATTGCGGCATCAGGGCGCACGCGGCGCGACTGGATGCGCTGGCGCTTCTGCCAAAGGTGGGGGAAGTCGTCGAGGATGTCCTTCATTGCGGCGATGGGGCTGAGGGCGAGCTTCGGCACCTGTTGAGCTTGCACGTCAGGCGGCTGAGCGCCACCACGGGCGAAGTCAAACTCGTCCCACGCCACCTCGTCGGCGGCGTGGCCCAGCATACGCTGAAACATCAGCAGCAGCGACGAGCTGAGTACCCGGTTCAGGTTGTCCTCGTCGTAGTTTTTGATCACGGTCATCAGCGCGTTGCGCTCAAACAGCTTATTCAGTTGATACGGCTGTAGGCGGCTTGAGGTGCCATGGTGCCGGTGGTAGATAATTGCCGCCGGGGTGATAAGCACCCGGTAGCCCAGTACCCACAGCCGCCAGCCGAAATCCACATCCTCGTAATAGGCAAAGTAGTCTTCATCGAAGCCGCCGACCTCAAGGAAGATCTGGCGATCAACCAGCATGGCCCCGCCACAGGCAAACAGCGCCTCGTGGTCGCCCATCGGCACCGCGCCGGTGGGCAGCCCATGGTAGAACTGGTAGCCGAACCCATTGAAGCTGGCGCCGCTGCTGATAAAGTCGATCCGCTTGCCCTCCCAGTCGAGGATCTGCGACCCGACACAGGCCACGCCCTGCTCGCGGCCAGCCTCCAGCGGCTTGACCATCGCCGTGATCCAGTCGGGGGCGGCGTGGGTGTCGTTGTTGAGCAGCGCCAGGTAGCGCCCGCTCGCTGCCGCCGCGCCCTGGTTGACCGCCGGGGCAAAACCGACATTCGTCGCATTCCGGATCACCTGCACGCTCGGAAAGCGCTCGTGCATCAACTCGAGCGAGCCATCGTCCGAGGCGTTATCAACCAGGATCAACTCAAGCAGGTCGGCGGGGTAATCTTGGTCGATCAGCGACTGAAAACAGGGCGCTAGGTGGTGGCAGCCATTCAGGTTGACCACTACGACGGAGACGGTTGCAGGTGTCATCAGCGGGTTCTTTTCGGCAATATAGTTGCCCTGTGGCGGTCAAACTTTGCGGCGGGGCGGGACGGGAATTTTGCTGCACAGGCGCTCTAGGGTGCGTAAAATGTGCAGCAGGCGCCCGGACTCAAGGCGAGTAATCAGCGCCTTCAGGCTGCCGATATGGGCGATCTTCTGGGCGAGATCGGCCTCAAGCCGACTGATGTAGAGCTTACGCTCTTCTTCGAGGCGTTTGTAGACCACCTCGCGGCTATTCACCTCGCGCCGATACGCCTGGATCGACTGCTGATGCTCCGCCAAGACGCTGCGTAGGCGCTCGTGTTCGACCTCTAGGTTTGCATAGCTGATGTTGAGGTGCGCGAGGCTGTCGGTCGCCACGCCCAGCTCTTTGCGCTGCTCCAAGGCCAGTTCGCGCAGGTCGGTGTTCGCCTTCCACAACTCCCAGAAGCGCCGCTCGTAATTGCGGATCACCCGATGCGGTGGCTCGCTACTGCGCCGAAAGCGGATCGTCCAAGGGGTGAGGAAACTTGCATCAAAGTCCACATCACGCACAAAACTGTGGCGGGCGAAGAGATCGGCCCAATGCTCGATGGGATGCACATTGAAGTGGGTCGCCTCTTTGAAATCGAGCGGCGAAGAAGAGAAAATTACATCGTCGCTGTGGGCGCAGAAATTGGCGACGGCCCGCTCGGCATCCTCGCGGGACATATGCTCCAGCACTTCGATGCAGATAATCAGGTCGTAGCGGCGGCCAAACGGCTCGGCCACCGAGCCGACGCGCACAAAGGGCCGCACCGCCTCGGGGGCGTTGGTGATCGCGAACTCAGAGATATCGACTCCCTCGGCCTGAACGCCGCGCAGCCGCAGTTGCTCGACCAGCAGCCCAAGGGCGCAGCCCGCGTCGAGCATACTCGGCGGGTTGATGGTCGCCACAAGCTCGTCGGCGATGCGCCCAAAGAAGGTCGTCCAGTGTTCATCACGCTGGTACGGCAAGCCGCAGCCCGTCGCATAATAAAACTTGTCGTAGAGATCCTGCGGGTTCTGATCCGCCATCACGCGGCTCCTTCATCTGTGAAGATCATCCCAACGCCAAGCGCCGGCAAGGGCGAGCGTGCCGTAGCGCTCACTGGCGCCATCGCTATGCACCACCAGCGGATAGAGCCGGTCGTGCAGGTCGTAGATATGGATCTGGCTCGCGTCTACCACGGCGGCGCTGACGTTATAGCGTCCCGCCAGGAGCGGCAAGCTGGCGACGGTGTAATCAACCACGCCTGCGCCGCTTACACGCTCAATCGTCAACTGGTCAAAGGCGGTGTTTGGCCCACTGAGCCAGATCCCGCTCTCGTGGTGGATGCCCACGCCGAACACGGGTGCCTCAATCGGCGTATGCGCCTGATAGTGGATACGGATCGTTAGGGGCGCGTGGGTCTGGAAGACCGGCTGCTCTTTGCCCGCTGCGTCGAGCAACTGCACCTTGGTGATCTCGACCTCG
>CAIWXH010000651.1 GCA_903916565.1 uncultured Oscillochloris sp.
CCCGTGTCCTCGCGGCGCCGGGGCTGCACCTGCGCGGGCTGCACGCGCATATCGGCTCGCAGCTTTTTGCGCTGGACGAACTGCGGGCGACGGTGGCTGTTTTGGTGGAACAGGCCGCCCGCCTGCGCGACCGCCACGGCGTCACGGTCGCGGAACTCAGCCCCGGCGGTGGTCTGGGCGTGGCCTACACCGCCGACCAGCAGCCGGGCGACATCGCCGCCTACGCCAAGGCGCTAACCGAGACGCTGCGGGCCAGGTGCGCCGCGCACGGTCTGCCGCCGCCGCGCCTCACGGTGGAGCCGGGGCGCTCGATTATTGCCAGGGCGGGCGTGGCGCTCTACACGGTGGTGGGGCGCAAGCGGGATGGCGCCGACGCCGTCCAGTTCGTCCACATTGACGGCGGCATGGCCGACAATATCCGCCCGGCGCTTTACGGTGCCCGCTACACCGCGCTGCTGGCGAACCGCGCCGACGCGCCCGTCGGGCCGCCGGTGGCGGTCGCCGGGCGCTACTGCGAGTCGGGCGACGTGCTGCTGCGCGCCATCGCGCTGCCCCCGGCGCAGCTTGGCGACACGCTGGCGGTGGCGACGGCGGGTGCCTACACCCTGAGCATGGCAAGCACCTACAATCTGGTGCCCCGCCCCGCTGTGCTGCTGGTGCGCGACGGGCACGCCCGCCTCATCCAGCGCCGCGAGACCGAACACGATCTGCTGGCGCGTGACCTTGCGCTGTAGGGTGGGGCGCCCCGACCGGGATGCTTCGCTGCGCTCCTCCGCACCATACCGCCAAAGACCGGTCAGGTGCCGCACCTGACCGGTCTAATGGGGTGCGCCCGACCCCAGCGGCCCGTCGGCCCTTAGCTCCTCCGCACCATACCGCCAAAGACCTGTCAGGTCTAGAAGGTTGCTCTACGCTCAAGCTGGCTTGAAACATGCCCAAGTCGTCAACAGCGGCTCGACCGCCTCGCCCGCAACTGCCGGGCTAATCAGATAGCCCTGAATCGCGTCACAGTGCTGCGCCCGCAGAAAGGCGTACTGCTCAGCCGTCTCAACCCCCTCGGCAATCACCCGCAGCCCGAGGATATGCCCAATCGCGATGATCGCCTGCACAAGCGCTGCGGCGTCAGCATTCTCGGGAATATCGTTGACGAAGAAGCGATCAATCTTCACGCTATCGACCGGCAGCCGCTTGAGGTAGGCCAGCGACGAGTAGCGGGTGCCGAAGTCGTCAAGCGCGATGTGGAAGCCCAGCGTGTGTATCTGCGCCAACAGGCGACAGGTCTGCTCGATGTCCACCATCACCGCGCTCTCGGTGATCTCAAACTGGATGGCGCTCGGGCGTATGTGTTCCTCGCTCAGGATCTGCTGGATGATCTGCGGCAGATTGGCGGTCTGGAAATTACGCGCCGACAGGTTCACCGAGACGATGAGCGCGGCATGGCCCTGCGCGTGCCAAAGCCTGAGCTGCCGACATGCCGTGCGGAGTACCCACATGTCAATCGTCTGCATCAAGCCCGTCTCTTCGGCAATGGGAATGAATACGCCCGGCGCAAGCAGACCGTGTTCCGGGTGCTGCCAGCGCACCAGCGCCTCAACGCTCTGGATGGCCCCCGTGTGCAGATCGCAGATCGGCTGGTAGTGGAGACACAGCTCGTGCCGTTCGATGGCCCGCCGGAGGTCGGCCTCCAACCGCACGCGCTGGAGCGTCCGGGTGTGCATCGCCGGGCTGAAGACCACGGTACAGCCCCGCCCGCTCGCCTTCGCCTCGTACATCGCGGTATCGGCGTCGCGCAGCAAATCCGCCCCAGACGTATAGCGCTCGCTGATCTGCACGACCCCGATGCTGGCGTGGAGGGTGACCTCTAGCCCTTGCAGTTCGATTGGCGCGGCCAACTGCACCTGGAGCTGGGCCGCGATGTGCAGCACGTCGTCGTCGTGGCTAAGCTGGTCGAGCAGCAGCACAAACTCGTCCCCGCCCATCCGGGCCACCACATCGGTCGAGCGCACGTTGGCCGCGAGCCGCTGGGCCAGCAGTTGGAGCACCGTATCACCGGCGTCGTGCCCCAGACTGTCATTGATCAGTTTGAAGCGGTCAAAGTCGAGATAGAGCAGCGCGGCGCTGGGCGGTTTGTTGCGCTGGCTGGCCCTAAGGGCAAGGGTCTGCTCAAGCTGCTCCATCAGGTAGACGCGGTTGGGCAGCCCCGTGAGCGCATCGTGGAGCGCCGCGTGGCGCAATTGCGCCTCGGCCTGCTTGCGGCTGCTAATGTCGGTCAGCGAGCCAGCCATGCGGATCGGCTGCTGCCGCGCATCGGCGATGGACAAGCCACGCGCAAGCACCCAGCGATACGCCTTGCCAGGCTGCTGCCGAATGCGATGCTCGCTCTCAAACAGCGCCGTCGTGCCCCGCATGTGATCCGCGAGCTGCCGCCGCACGCGGGCGACCTCATCCGGGTGAATCTGCCCCAGCCACGCCTCCATCGTGGTGAGCCGCGCCGTGTCGGGGTAGCCGACAATCGCCTTCCAGCGCGTCGAGAAGTGAACCGTGTTGGTTCGCAGATCCCAGTCCCAGATGCCATCGTTGGCCCCATGGAGCGCCAGCGCGTAGCGTTCCTCGCTCTCACTCAGCGCCTCCTCCGCCCGCCGCCGATCATCGAGCGTCACTAGGAAGGTGTTGAACCAGCGGCCCAGTTCGGCCACCTCATTCGCGCCCCGCACGGGCATGGGGGCATCCCACCCCGGCGCACTCGTCTGAAGCAGTTGCAGGCGGCCGATGAGATCGCGCAGCGGGCTGACGATCAGATGCGAAACGACGACGGCGGCGAAGCCGACAATCAGACAGGCCACCACCAGCGCCAGCAGCACCGTCAGCCCAATCGGCGCCGAGCGGGCGTCGAGGGTGGCGACGGGCGTCACGCTGAGTACCGTCCAGTCGCAGAGGCTGGAGTTGGCGTAGGTGATCAGCACCGCTTGGTCAGCGATCACCATGTTCACGGTGCCCCGCTGCCCCTGGAGTTGGCTGTGGATCGCACGATTGAGCGTCGTACCCACGAGCCGGGGGTCAGGGTGGTTCATGATTCGCCCCTGCCCGTCTATGATGATCAGCGCGGCACTCGGCCCAAGATCGACGCGCCGGAAGTGCGTCTGGAGTTCGTCAACACTAGAGTTGACCAGCAGCACGCCGACCGGCGCGGGGGGCGCAGAGCCACGGCTGGTATTTATCATCCGGGCGGCGGAGATCACCTGCGGCTGGTTTGAACTGGCATTGACGTTCTGCTCGATCCCAATCCAGGCCACGTTGGGGCTTTGGGCGCGTGCAGCCAGGAGAATTCGGTCGAGAACCTCCGTGCGGATGCGCGAGACATCCAGCGTGCGGCCGACATGGTAATGGGCACCATCCAGCGTGAAGATGTCAATCGAGACCAGCCCCGGCAAATTGCTGTAGCCGTTAAGGATATAGCCGATGCGCGCCTGGGTGGCGAGTTTGGTGTAGATGCTACCCGAGGTGTCGCTCGCCAGCGCCTCGGTGATCTGCTCCACACTCAGCAGATTGACCATCAGGCTCTCAATCTGCTGTGCGCGCAGGTCAAGGTAGTCGCGCTGATCATCAACCAGCGCCTGCGTCGAGCGGATGGCCTCTTCATGCACGATGGTGCGCGAGACCTGATACGCCGAGGCACCCACGATGAGCAGCGGGATCACGGTAGCCAGCAGCAGGAAGGCGCTGAACTTATACGTGAGGTTGAGGCGAAATTGCATTGACCAGCGCTGGTGTCGCATCGTTCCCATCCAGTCAGCGCTAACAGCGGTGAGCAACACGCCGCAAGCCCGTGTAGTTAAGTTTTCAAGCCGCGTCTGCTCAGTATAGCAACTAAGGTTCCATGCGTGGGGCAGGGCTGCTGCAACGTCCGTGCCACGCCAGCCCTCACCCCCCCTGCCCCCCTCTCCCTGAACGGGAGAGGGGGGAGAAGGCATCAGGACGCCATGCGCGGTTCCCCCTCTCCCCGTGAGGGAGAGGGGGCTAGGGGGTGAGGGGTCAAAAGCGACTTTGCATCAGCCCCCCCGGCGGCAAACGGTAAACCTGGTACATGAAACCTTGCCTAATGCTGCTAAAATAGCATAGTGTCGCGCAGCAGACGGCTGCGGTTCAAGCAACAGTGGGCGTGGGCCTAAATATGATCGAAATTCTCTTTCTTGGCGGGATTGACGTGGGCGCAAGCTGTACCGCCCTGCGCTTCGGGGACGAATGGTTGGTTGTTGATGCGGGCGTGCGAATGAGCGGCGAGGCCGCGCAGCGCCTCCCCGATTTGGCCGCCCTGGACGACAAGCCGGTCGCCGCCATTCTCGTCACCCACGCCCACGCCGACCACATCGGCGCCCTGCCGCTGCTGCACCAGAAGTACCCCGACGCCCCAATCTACGCCACGTCGGCCACCATTCGCCTGATGACGATCATGCTGGCCGACGCCCTCGCGGTGATGGCGAAGCGGGCGACCGAGGAGCTGGAGCTACCGCTTTACGACGCCGAGGTGGTCGAGCGTATGTTGCGCCGTCTCGTCCCGCTGCCCGTGGACACGCGCATCCCCCTGCCCGACATCGCCGACCTCACCGTCTCGCTACGGCTGGCGGGCCACATCGCCGGGGCGGTCAGCGTCGGCCTCGAACACCCGCAGGGGCACATCGTCTTCTCGGGCGACCTGAGCATCGCCGACCAGCGTACGGTCGCTGGGGCGCAGCTTCCCCTGGTGACCGAGCCGGATCTGCTGATTATGGAATCGACCTACGGCGGGCGGCAGCACGCCCAGCGCGCCCAGGAGGAGCAGCGCCTCGCCGCCGAGGTCGCGGCGGCCATCCAGCGGGGCGGCCACGTCCTCATCCCCGCCTTCGCGCTTGGTCGCGCCCAGGAAGTCATTCTCATCCTTCAGGAAGCCCAGCGCCGCCGCGAGATCGTGCAGTTCACCGTCTGGGTTGATGGCCTCGTGCGGCGAGTCTGCGCCGCCTACACCACCGTCCCCGCCTTCCTGCGTCCGGCGATTCGCCAGCGCATCGTGCGCGGCCAGCCCGTCTTCTTCAACGACACCATCCGTATGGTGGAACATCCCGGCCAGCGAACGGGCATTCTCCAGGGCCAACCCGCCTGCATCATCGCCTCGTCGGGCATGCTCACCGGCGGCCCAAGCGCCTGGTTCGCCGCCCAACTGCTCCCGCGCCCCGAGGCGACCATCGCCATTACCGGCTACCAGGACGAGGAGGCGCCGGGGCGGGCGCTGCAGGATGCCGCCGCCGGACGGCGCACCACGCTCACCCTGGGCCAGCGCACCATGGGCCTTGCCGCCAACGTGACGACCTACAGCCTTTCCGGCCACGCCGACGAGCATGAGTTGGTCGCCTGGGCGCAGCAGATTCGCCCGCGCCAAGTGGCCCTGGTGCATGGCGATGGCGGCGCACGGCAGAGTGTGGCCGCTGCGCTTCAGGCGGCGGGCCTGGTGACGATCTTGCCCCAGGTGGGCGTGCCACTACGGATCAGCGGGGCCACGCACGGCCAGACTTATGCGCGCCCGGTCACGAGCTTGCTGCCCCAGCGCACACGCCAGGAAGCGCCAGACAGCCCGGAGGCACTGGCGCAGGTGCTTTGGGCAACGGCGGAGCGCCCGGTCGAGCCGATCATGGTTGAGGTTCACGAGGCAGCGCGCACCTGGTACGGCGTCGAGGGCACCCCCGAGGAAGTCCAGGCCATCGCCACGCTTTTCGCCGCCGCCGCGCAGCGCTTTCAGCCGCTGGGCGCCCTACCCGGCTTCTTCCGCATGTTGCCGCCCGCCACGCTGCGCCAGAGCGCCCCGGTCGCGGTGCCCTTCCTGCGCGACGGGAGCCTCGTGCTGGCCCGGATTAATGGGAGTGCGGTGGTGCCCTGGTTCTGCCAGCGCCTCGTCAACGATGTTCTCACGGGGATCGGGCCGAGTCGCCAGCGGGCCAACCAGCCCGTGCGCCTGCGCGATGTGGTCGCCTGGGTCGGCCAGTGGGATGTTCCCGCCACGGCCACGCCCGAGGCGCAGCAGCGCGTCATGGATGACTGGCTGGCCCAAGGCAGCACCCAGCGCAGCCACGTCTCGGCCCGCGTCCTCGCCGAGGCGCTGCGGCCCGCCCAGACCTACGACCTCGACGGGTTGTTGCTCGCCATCGAACGCCCCGTCACCGATCTGCCCTGGCGGCTGCATCTCGCCCAAGTGGTCGTGGCGCACCCGCGCATCTTCCAACTGACCCCCGCCCCTCAGCCGCAGCAGGATGCCCGCTGGTCGGTGCGCCTAGCCCCAAGCTGGGAAATCGCGCTTGAGCATGGCACCGGCCAGCCGCGCCCCGATACGCACGCGATCCAGGCGCGCATTGACTGGTATTTCCGTGACATCAAGGAACTGTACCGGCGCAGCATCGATTCCGACACGGGGAATGTGACGCTGCGCTTTCGCTTCCCGCTCACCGCCGAGCAGCGCTTTGCCGGCCAACTCGCCGCGCTGCGGGCCGAACTGCCCGGTCGTGTGGAAATCGGTGGGACGACTGACCAGATGGCGATCCTGAACCTAATCCAGCTTCACCTGCGGCCCGTGCTGAAGATCGCGGGCACGCCAGTGGTGGTGATGGCCGAACGCCACGTCGCGGTGCGCTACCACGCGCTCACGGCGGAAGATCTGCTCCCGGCGGCGCTGGCCGCGATTGCGGAGCGCAGCGGGTTTCAGGTCACCTGTGTGCCGCTGGA
>CAIWXH010000652.1 GCA_903916565.1 uncultured Oscillochloris sp.
CACCGGGCGCGTGGTCAAGGTGGCCGCGCACCAGCGGGCGCTGCGCACTGGGCTGGCGGCGCTGCTGGCTGATAGCACCCAGCCCTTACCTGTGGCCGAGCGGGTGCGCGCGGGCTTTCTCCTGGGCGACCTGGACGACCCCCGCCTCCCCGTCACTGTTGAGCAATGGCGAACCGAGTGGTCACAGCGCAACGAACACTTCGGCCAGCCAACCGGCTACTGGTGTTACGTGCGCCAAGGGGACTATTCCATTGATGAGTGGGAGAAAAACCAGCAATCGGCGACCGTTCAGCTTCCCGCATTCTGGATCGCCCGCTACCCGATCACGGTTGCCCAATATGTACCCTTCGTCGCCGAAGGATATGGCAAAGACACCCAGCGTTGGTGGACGCCGGAAGGAAGGAAGTGGAAAAAGGCGCACACCCAGCCGTGGGGCTGGGAACAGCCGACGTACGCTGGCCCCAACCAGCCCGTGATCGGCGTGACGTGGTATGAGGTCACGGCCTTCTGCGCATGGCTCAGTGAGCGACTTGAAGGTATGCTCCCGAAAGATTGTGTGGTACGCCTACCGACCGAGGCCGAGTGGGAAGCAGCAGCAGCCTATAATGCACAGATGCAGCGCCAAACATACCCGTGGGGCAAAGAGAAACTGACGTCGGAGCGGGCAATCTGCAGCGCAAGCAAGCTGAATCGTCCGGCACCTGTGGGTTGTTGCCCATCTGGCACGGCAGCCTGCGGGGCGATGGATATGGCCGGAAATGTGTGGGAGTGGACGGCGAGTAGCCATAAAGGCTACCCCGCGCAGAGCGGAGTAGTGCAAAAAGATTTTACAGATTACGATGTGCCGGTGCGGGGTGGTGGTTATAATAACAATGAAACAAACATACGCTGCGGGGCGCGGGTTCGCGGCTACCCTGGCGACGACGATGTTTTCGACGTCAGAGGTGTGCGTGTGTGTGTGTCCCCTCTGAATCATAGCCGATAACCGATAGCCGAAAGGCACACAGAGCAATCCGCTGGTATGATCGTAAAGAGTAGGATGTCGTTGTATCGGCTATCGGCTATCGGCTATCGGCTATGAGAAGCGCCGCAGGCGCGGATCGCGATTTTTTTTGGAGGAGGGAGCCCTCGCCGATGAACGACGACGAACTCGCCGCCCTGGCCACGAAGCTGCGCGGGCTACTCGAGGAGTTTGATGCGGCGACGGCACGCGCCGCCTTCGAGAAGAAGGCCGCCGGGCTGGCACCCGACCAGCGCGCCCGCGTCGAGACCCTGGTCTTCGGCGCACCCGCCGCCCCCGCCCCCGGCGACATCGTCGTCTCCCACGACGCCGAGACGGTGCAGCAGATCAATCTGTCCGCAGGCGGCAGCGTGGGCGTGGCGGTGGCCACCCTCCAGATGTTCTTCGGCGGCCAGCCGCCCGCCGAGGCGGCCAGCCTGCTCCACGCCTACCTCGACGCGCTCTGCGAGCGCTACCGGCCCCTGGCCTTCGGCCGGCTGCTGCCGAAGGAGCGCCCCGGCGATGAGCGCGCCGCCGCCCCCGCCCTGC
>CAIWXH010000653.1 GCA_903916565.1 uncultured Oscillochloris sp.
CAGTTTTGCGGGGTAGAGCGATGTATGGTGCGGAGTGAGCGGGGGCAACGGAACCCTATTGGCTGGGCGCTCCGCACGTACCTCCGGCTGATCTGGCACGAGCTTGAAACCGGGTCCACACGCTTTACCACCAAACTCGACCTTATTCGTCCTGCTATCCGCCAGTTTCTGAGCGATCCCAGTGCCGTCCTGCGCGGCTTCCCACAGGCAGGAATGGCGCACAAGCGGGCAACTGCGTAAGTCCTAAACCTGTGTAGGACTGCTATATACGTCCAGGCACGGGGCCAGCCCAACGGGCCGCTCTCGGTCAGCTTGTTGCCGTGACTGTCATACGTATACGTGTAGATCCGCTCGGCACGGTCTTTGCATGAGGTGCGCTTAAAGCTGTCATCGTAGCCGTACTGCTCGGTGAAATTGAGCGCATCCTTCGTCGCGACAAGTCGGCCATGGTCATCATAGGTGTGCCAGATTTGGTTGCCCTGCGTATCGGTGAGCGTGGTCAGCGGGCCATCGGCGCTATAGCGAAAGCGGTTGGGAGCGTTAGAGCTTGCCGCAGGATTGCGATACCACCCCCGCCCGCTCTAGCGCGGCGCTGACCAGCGGCCAGATCGCCCGGTGGTCGGCGACGTTCTGCCCTCGCTCGGTGCGTACTTCGATGAGGTGCAGGCCGCGCCCGCCAATCCCTGCGCCCACCGCCGCGTGGAACTGCGCCCACGTCTCGGCTAGGGTGTAGCAGGCACCGTACAATGCGGCGAGGGGCGCGAAGCTTAGCCCGTGGGGTGTGCCGAAGAGCAACTCGAAGCGGTCGGCCTCGCTGGCCTGGGGCAGGAAGGAGAAGATGCCGCCGCCGTCGTTGTTGATCAGCACGATGGTCGCGTCGAGCGCGTGCAGTTTGCCGGCGAGTAGCCCGTTGCTGTCGTGGTAGAGCGAGATGTCGCCGATGACCATGACGAGCGGCGCGGCGCCCGCAGCTACTGCACCCAGCGCGGTCGAAACCAGCCCGTCGATGCCGTTGGCACCTCGGTTGCCCAGGATGGTGATGCGCCGCTCGGTGCTGGCGAAGAAGGTGTCGCAGTCGCGCACCGGCATTGAGTTGCCAACAAAGAGCGTTGCGCCGTCGGGCAGCAGCGCCGCTAGTTCGCCGAAGACCCCCGGCTCGCTGAGGCGCTCGCGCCCGACCAGCGCTTCGGTGATGGCGGCGCGGGCCGCGTACTCGGCAGTGAGCCATGCGTGCGCCCACGGGGGCGGATTGCTGATTGTTGATTGTTGATTGTTGATTGCCGATTGCTGACCACTGGCGACTGACGGCTGACCACTAACCACTGACGACTGACCACTAACCACTGACGGCTGACCACTAACCACTGACGGCTGACCACTGACGGCTGACCACTGACCACTGACCACTGACGGCTGCCCCCTGTCCCCTGAGAGCGCATCGCAGAGCCAGACGGGGTCGCAGGCCAGATGCTCGGCGGCGAGGCTGGTTGGTTCGCGCCAGCCGCCGCCTGCGTCTACGATGATTTGGTGCGCCGTTGGGTGACGCTGAAGGAGTTGCAAGACGGGCTTGGCGGTGGGCATGGCCCCGAAGCGGAGAACGATTGTGGGGGCGTGACGGGCGACGAAGCGCTCGTCGCGCAGAAAGGCGTCGTAGGCCGAAAGGACGAACTGGCGGTCGTGTGGCCCGTGGCGTACGCCTGAAAGCGGGTCGGCCAAAATGGGGTAGCCGAGGCGTGTGGCGAGGCGGGCGACGGCGGGCGCCAGCCCCGGCGGGCAGTCGGGGCCGCAGATGATTAGCCCGTGCTGGTGCTGGGCCAACGTGGCGCTGAGTGTGAGCAGCAGTTCGTCGCCAAAATGCCTGGGGGCAGCCACGACATGTACTGTGGGCGGCGCTACGCTGCCAGGGATTCCGTTCACGGCGCTTTGCTGCGCCGAGGGTGTGTTGCCACGGCATTCAAACAAATCTTCGAGCGTGGCACGGTCGGGCACCAGCGGTTCACGAAAGGGCAAGTTGAGGTGGACTGGCCCGGCGGGCGCGCTGCGGCTGACGGCGATGGCGCGAGCGGCGACGGTGCGGGCGTAGCGCAGCAGCTCGGGCGTGTCGGCGGGCGGCGGCAGTTCGCTGAACCAGCGCGTGCGCGGGCCGTAGAGGCGCACTTGGTCAATAGTCTGCGGGGCACCGTTGTCGCGCAGCTCGGGCGGGCGGTCGGCGGTCAGTACGAGCAGCGGCACGCGGGCGAGATCGGCCTCGGCGACGGCGGGCAGGAAGTTGGCGGCGGCGGTGCCCGAGGTGCAGATAAGCGCGGCGGGGCGTCCGCTCTGCTGCGCGATGCCAAGGGCGAAAAAGCCCGCCGAACGCTCGTCGAGCAGCACCCAGACGCGGGCCAGCGGGTGGCGGGCGACGGCCAGCGCCAACGGTGTGCTGCGCGAGCCGGGGCAGACGACGAAGTTGGTGACGCCGCCGGTCGCCAACTCGTCAATGATTGCGCCGACCCAGAGGGTGAGGGCGCGGGTGTGCGGGGTGAGTTCTGGCGTCATCGAAGATCCTCCGCTGTGTTGGTGGGGCGGGCCTAGCCCATCATAGCAGCTTCTGACGGTCGCGTGATCTGCCTGCGCTGACGGCGCAGCGTACGCACCTCGCGGTGTATAATAGAGGTACGTGCGGGGATAGTCCCCGCATTCGTATTCTTAGGCCGATGGTCTACCCTTCCCTTGATGTCACAAGCGAGCCGGTGCGCCTCAGCGTTGGCCGCCCACAGCTCATCTTTTTCTGTGAGCTTGCCGGCCCAGCGCTTCAGGCACTGTTCGTTGACCAGCCGATTCTCCCCGCTCTGGCTGCCTCCGGCGATGGTGTCGCCATCGCCATGCGTGAACTCGACGAAGCGACCGCCGCTGTGGCTCGCCTGCTCAACCGCTACCACATCCCCCTCATCGCATGGCTGCTGTTGCCACCCGATGAGGGTTTCTGGTTTAACCTTCAGAACTACCCCCAAGCGGTTGAACGCTATCGCGCCTTTCACCGTTGGGCGCAGGCCGTCGGCGTGCAGTTCCAGGCGGTCGGGCTTGACATTGAGCCGCCCACCAGCGAGCTTGATCGCATTCAGCGCTGGGGCGGGCGCGACTTGGCCCGCCGCGTCTGGCTGAGCAGCGAGAATGTCCTCTTTGCGTCGGCCCGCGCCGCCTACACCGAGCTGATCGCTGAGATCCACCACGACGGCTACGAGGTGCACACCTACCAATTGCCGGTTCTCGCCGATGACCGCCGTGCCGGTACCACGCTTATTCAACGCGCCCTGGACATTGTCGATCTCCCCGCCGATCTTGAGGTGCTGATCTGCTACAGCAGCGCCCCGCTTGA
The DNA here is from genome assembly GCA_903916565.1 of uncultured Oscillochloris sp. GTDB lineage: Bacteria > Chloroflexota > Chloroflexia > Chloroflexales > Chloroflexaceae > CAIWXH01. Next base: position 3,359 of record CAIWXH010000653.1, read on the forward strand.
GGCGCTTGGGAACGACCTTGGCGGCGCCCTGATCACTGGCTACGGTGCCGCCGCCGACAGCATCGGGGTCGGTATCCTCAGCGGCAGCACCGTGCGCGATAGCAGCAGCGAGGGCCTGCCTTCGCTGTCGTGGGACGCCTTCGAGCGTGATTTGCTGCTTGCGGCACGCCACACCGACACGATCTATGTCTACTCGCTCGATGGCTGCATCGAGCGCGGCCTCTTTTCGCGCCTCGTCGCGATTGACTGGGCCGCCGAGGGTCACGCGGTGCGCTGGAAGCGTGGCCTCGTTAGTACGGTGCGCGCCCTGATCCTGGTCTGGCTCCTCGCCGCACGCTTCAGCCGCCTGCTCTTCGCCTGGCTCGGCTGGGGTCTCTTCGCCATTCTTTTCGCCCGACAGGCGCGGGCAGCCTTGCAGCGGGGCAACGCGCCTGGGGCAACCCCCACGCCGCAGCCGCCGCACGAGCGGACAGTGCCATGAAGCTATCTCCCGAGAAGATCGAGACGCTCAGCGCCGCCATTGTTGATGCCATGGCTGATGTGGACGGCGTGCTTTTTCGCAGCGACGATGCCGACCTCCGTCTCGCCATCGCCGCGATTATCACCGACGAGCTTATGGTCGAAGAGCGTCTCGACGCTGAGATCCATAAGATGCTCCAGGCGTACAAGTATGAGATCACGATGGGCCGACTCAACTACGATGATCTCTATCGGAAGATGCGCCACAAGCTGATCGCCGAGCGCAGGCTGGTGCTGTAGTTGCGGCCCTGCGCGTCAGGGCTGATGCACGGTCGCCTTTTCCCCTCTCCCCCGGCCCCTCTCCCACAAGGGGCGAGGGGAGATTCCGCAGCAGGATGGGTTCGGCTCCCCCTCTCCCGCTCTGGGAGAGGGGGCTGGGGGGTGAGGGCTGGCCCGTCAGTTAGATTGACAGGCGGGACGCAAAGTTTATAATGTGACCGCTTCCCTCTGCGGTATGTTCATGACATATATTCAATACTAGGAGCGCACGACGATGGGTTGGGGCAAACAGAATCGGTGGGCACAGATCACGAAGCGCGACGGGCGCTGTTTCTTTCTGGCGATGGATCACGGCTACTTCCTCGGCCCGACGCGCTCACTCGAAAAGCCCGGCGAGATGGTCGCGCCGCTGCTGCCGTACGTTGATGCGATCTTCGTCACTCGTGGCGTGCTGCGCGCCAGCATTGACCCGAACATGAACACCCCGGTCATCCTGCGCGTCTCTGGCGGCACCAGCGTGGTCGGCGGCGACCTCGCCAATGAGGGCGTCACCACCTCGGTTGATGAGGTCATTCGCCTGAACGCGGCTGCCGTCGGCCTCTCGATCTTCGTCGGCTCCGACTACGAGCACCAGACGCTCACCAATCTCGGCGAGCTGATCAATAAGTGCGAGCCGTACGGCATCCCGGTGATGGCCGTCACCGCCGTGGGCAAAGAGCTGGAGAAGCGCGACGCCCGCTACCTGGCGCTCTCGTGCCGCATCGCCGCCGAGTTGGGCGCGACCGCCGTCAAGACCTACTGGTGCGAGGATTTCCACAAGGTCACCGAGACCTGCCCCGTGCCGGTGGTGATCGCCGGTGGCCCCAAGTGCGACACCATCCTTGAGGTCTACGAGTTCGTCCACGACGGGATCGAGCGCGGCGCGATTGGCGTCAATCTGGGCCGCAACGTCTGGCAGGACGGGCACCCCGTCGCGGCGGCGCGTGGCCTCCAGGCGCTTATCCACGAGGGGCTGACCCCACAGCAGGCCAGCGATCTCTACAACACGGTGAAGAATGATGCTGCGGTGGTAGCGTAGGAACTTTATGCAAAACCGGTGGAATCCCGAGGACGCGGCACGCCTGCCCGATGATCTGGCCCAGTGCATCTATGCCTCACGGCTGTTGGGGAGCGACCCCGCCCTCGTCTTGCACGGCGGTGGCAATACGTCGGTCAAGCTCCAGCAGCCCAATCTCTTCGGCGAGCCTGAGACGATCATGTACGTCAAGGGCAGCGGCGCCGACTTGGCCGTGATTGAGGCGCAGGACTTTGCGCCCGTGCGCCTCGCACATCTGCGGCGTCTCACCACGCTTGAGCAACTCTCTGACGCGCAGTGGCTGAACGAGCTGCGCGGCAGCGTGATTGACGCCGCAGCGCCCCCGGTTTCCGTCGAGGCGATGCTGCACGCGCTGTTGCCCGCGCAGTTCGTCTTGCATACGCACGCTGACCCCGCACTGGCAGTGATGAACACCCCTGGTGCCGTCGAACACATCCGCGCTATCTACGGCGACACGGTGATAGTGGTGCCGTACGTACGCGCCGGTTTCCCCCTGGCGAAGGTCGCCGCCGCGATCTTCCAGACCGAGCTTACCGAGCGTACGACGGGCGTGGTGCTGTTGCGGCACGGCCTGTTCACCTTCGGCGCAACCGCCCAGGCCGCCTATGAGCGCATGATCGCCATGGCGAATCAGGCCGAGGCGTATTTGGCTGAACGTGTCGCTCCGCTCACGGTCGTTCCGACGCTCCCCGATTTCCAAAAGCCGCTGCGGCAGGAGTTGGCCGAACTGCGGCGCTCCATCGCCGATGTGGCGGGCTTCCCCGTTATTCTCGCCACCCACACCGACGAGCAGACACTGCGCTTTGCCCAGCGCGAGGATCTGGCTGAGGTCGCGCAGCAGGGGCCGGTGACGCCGGATCATGTCATTCGCACCAAGCGCGTGCCGCTGTTGGGCCGCGATGTGGCGGCCTACCGCACCGCCTACGAGACCTATTTCCACGCGCAGCAGACACGCACGGGCCGTGCGCTGACGATGCTCGACCCGGCGCCACGGGTGCTGCTTGACCCGGTGCTTGGCCTCCTGACGGTGGGGCGCACGGCCCACGAGGCGGCGATTGCCGAGGATGTCTACCGCCACACCATCACGATCATCGAGCAAGCGGCGGCACTCGAAAGCTATCAGGCGCAGCCCGCTGACGATGTTTTCGACACCGAGTACTGGGAACTGGAGCAGGCCAAGCTCAAACGCCTGGGCAAGCCGCCGCTCTTCGCGGGCGAGATTGGCCTCGTGACTGGCGCGGCTTCGGGCATCGGCAAAGCCTGTGTCGAGTCGCTGCTGGCCCGTGGCGCGGCAGTGGTTGGCATTGAC
>CAIWXH010000654.1 GCA_903916565.1 uncultured Oscillochloris sp.
ACCACTCACCACTCACCACTGACCACTCACCACTCACCACTCATCACTCGTCACTCGTCACTCGTCACTCACCACTCATCTACATGGGCGAAATGCCGTGCTTCTTGGCGACATGGCGGTCACGCTTCGAGAGGGTCACCCGCAGGGCGCGGATGAGGATGCGCCGACTATCGCGTGGCTCGATCACATCGTCGATCAGGCCGCGTGAGGCGGCGACATACGGATTGTTGAACTGCTCCTGATAGTTACGCACCAGTTCGGCGTTGCGCGCCTTGGGGTCGGCAGCCTCCTTCACCTCGTTGCGAAAGAGGATATTGACGGCACCCGAGGCACCCATCACGGCCAACTCGGCGTTCGGCCAAGCGTAGATCAGGTCGCCGCGCAGCCCCTTGCTGCTCATCACGCAGTAGGCGCCGCCGTAGCTCTTCCGCAGGATGAGCATCAGCTTCGGCACCGTCGCCTCCGAGTAGGCGTAGATCATGCGGGCACCGTTGCGGATGATGCCGCCGTACTCCTGGCTGGTACCTGGCAGGAAACCGGGCACATCTTGGAGCGTGATAATCGGGATGTTGTAGGCGTCGCAGAGGCGCAGAAAGTGGGTCGCCTTGAGGCTCGCCTTGATGTCTACGGTGCCCGCCAGCACCATCGGCTGGTTGGCGACGATGCCAACCACAAAGCCGTCGAGCCGCGCAAAGCCCGCGACCATGTTCGCCGCCCAGAGCTCGTGAACCTCGAAGAAGCGTCCGTCGTCAACAATGCTCGCAATCACCCCGCGCACATCGTAGGGCTTCTGCGGGTCTACCGGCACCAGATCCTCAAGCTCAGGACAGCGCCGTTCGGGGTCGTCACGCGGCGGCACGTAGGGCGGGTCACTCATGTTATTCGAGGGCAGGTAGCTCAGCAGCTCACGCACCTTGAGCAGACACTCTTTGTCATCGTGCGAGAGAAAGTGGGCCACGCCGCTCTCGGTGGCGTGAATGCGCCCGCCGCCCAGCTCCTCCTGGCTGACATTCTCCTGCATGACCGAGCGCACCACCTCGGGGCCGGTGATGAACATGTAGCTGTTCTCGGTCATAAAGATGAAATCGGTGAGGCCGGGTGAGTAGACGGCACCGCCCGCGCAAGGGCCAAGGATGACCGAGAGCTGCGGGATGACGCCCGACGACTCGCAGTTGGCGTCGAAGATGCGGGCGTAGCCACCGAGACTATCCACGCCCTCTTGAATGCGGGCACCACCCGAGTCGTTCAGGGCGACGAAGGGACAGCCGTAGCTGAGGGCCATCTGCATCGCCTTGACGATCTTCTGGGCGTGCATCTCGCCGAGCGAGCCGCCCATCACACTGGCGTCTTGGGCGGCGGCGAAGACCTGCCGCCCGCCCACCAGCCCGTAGCCGGTGATCACACCGTCGCCGTAGCGCGAGCTTTTGCCGCCCATATAGCTCTCGTAGCGCGGCAGCACCAGGGTGTCGATCTCGTTGAAGCTGTCGGGATCGAACAGCAGATTGATGCGCTCGCGGGCCGTGAGGCGACCCTTCTTATGCTGGGCCTCGGCGTCTTTTGCGGTGCCATCGGCAATCGCTTTGCGCTCACGCAGCTTCTGCACAAAGTCATCCATCTCCATTGGGACTCCTCTTCATGAACCCTCTGGCCCAGTGCGGCTAAGCCGGCGCTGCGGCGAGAGTCAGGACGGCGGTATCGAGACGACGCCACCAGCAATACATGCTGGTCGGCGCGGCGAGGGCTGGGTTACAGCGGGCGAGAACGGGCATCCAGTGTTCTGACCCGTCGCCCGTAGCAGGCGGCGAGACACGGCATTCAACTAAGCGAGTGTCAACAGTCAGCCCGAGGCGCAACGCCTTGAGCACAGCCTCCTTGGCGCTCCAAAGCGCGGTAACAAGCGTGTCGCGCAGAACTGGGGGCGCCGCCGCCACCAGCGCTTGCTCGTCCGGGGTAAAATAGTCGCCGACGAAGGCCGCACTGTGCGGGGCTACGTTCTCGATGTCGGCACCGATAAGTGTCTGTGCGGGGGCCAGGGCGCAGAAGGCGCGTTCCCCGCTATGGCTGATCGTCAGGCGCAGCGTGCGAAGCGCCGCGCCAAGCACCGGGTCGTCAGCTTGCGCGACCGCGCCAAGCTGCGGCGAACCGTCGGGTGCTGGCGTGATCTCCAGCGCAGCGAGCGCGGGTTCGCGCAAGCCCGCCGCCACCAGATGCGCCTGCACTAGCCGCTTGGCCGTCCAGCGCCCAAGCAGCCACTCGCGACGGCGCTTCGCGACCTGCAGCGTGGCGAGGCGCGCCTGCTCGGGCGGGCTAAGCCACGCCTCGGCGGGCAGCGCCGGCAGGTCGGTTGTGGATTGGATCAGCCAGTTGAGCATTGGCTGCGCTTGCCCCTCACCCCCCTGCCCCCTCTCCCTCAAGGGGAGAGGGGGAGTCCAGACTTGGCGTTCTGCGCGACTCCCCCCTCTCCCGTTCAGGGAGAGGGGGGCAAGGGGGGTGAGGGCCATCCGTAGCCTCACAGCTTGGCCGTCCCCGGCAGCTTGGCCGTGCGGTAGCCCGTTAGGTCGAGGTAGACGTTGCCGTGTTCGTCCACCACCCGTGCGTCAAAGGCGGCACCGCCTTCAACCGGCGTCACGACGGCGTAAATCTGCGCGCCGTTGGCTGCCGCAAAGGGCCGGTAGACCACCACGCGCTCCAGCGACGAAGGCAGGCCCATCTGCTCGCTCTGCGCGATTTCCCAGACGCCCGCCGTCTGGAAGCAAAGTTCAAGCAAGCGCGGGTTGATCTGCTGGGCGGTTTCAACTGGCGTGCTGTCGGGCGGCAAATCCGCCGCCAACAGGCCAAGCGCCAGATCGTCGGCGAGCAGCACCTTGGCGAGTACCTGATACGCGGGGCCGTGGAAATAGACCTTATAGATGGCTGACCGCTCAACGACGCGGGCCGTCGCGCTGCGGTCGGGCACTTCTGCATGAAGCTGGGCGGCGGCGGCGCGGGTCAGGCGCACCTCGGCGCGAAAGTGAACCGTCACCTGGGGCGGCGGCGGCGTGTGACCAGAGGCCACCGCAGGCTGAAAGACCGAGCGCAGCTCGGTGCGCGCCAAGAGGTCGCCGTTGCCGACGGGCCGCAGCAGCGCCGTGAGCGTCAGGGTGCGCGGCTGGTTGCGGTGGAACTTGACGGGGCTGTCGAGGTACTCGTGTTCGATGCTGGCAACCCGGAAGTCGGGGGCGAGCAGGCTGGTCAGCTCGGCGAAGCCTTCGGTGCCCATCACACCGGGCAGCACCGGTGTGCCCTCGATCTTATGGTCGTAGAGAAACGGCTGCTGCGCCGGGTCAAGGGTCGTCTCGGCGACAAAGCCGCCGTGGAGACTGGCCGACTGCACGCGGCCCACCATCACCGATGGGCGCTCGTGCGCCGCGAGCTGCGCCGCAACCTTTGCCGGGTCGAGGCCACCAGTCGCGTCAAACTCCTGGGTGAGAATGCCAAGCCGCAGGCCGACGACAAGCTCGTCGCGGGTGCCGCCAGCGGTTAGTTCGCGGCGAATGGTCGGAATGCCCACCTCGGGCGGAAGCAGGTCAATGCCCGCCAGCTCCATAATCCGTGGGATCGAGCCACGGGTCGCCATACCGATGCCGCCCCAGGCCGTCCAGTCGATCACAATAGCGCGGGTCGCAGGACGCCAGCGGCGCATACTGCTACTGAGCTTACAGAGCAGGTCGTTGGCCGCGCTGTAGTCGGTCTGCCCGCTGTTGCCGAAGCGGCCCGCCACCGAACTGAAAGCGACCGTCGCGCCAATCGGCAGCCCCTGCGCCGCCCGCAGCAGGCTGAAGAAGCCGTCGGCCTTGATGTCGAAGACGCGGCTAAACTCCTCGGGCGACTTCTCGGCCAGGGCGCGGCTGACCTCAATGCCGCCCGCGTGCAGCAGCACATCAATGCGCCCAAAACGCTCACGAACCTCGTCCACCACCGCCGTGACTGCCGCGCCGTCGCGCAGATCCAGGCTGCGATAGAACGCGGTGCCGCCCGCCCGCTGCACCGATTCAATGGCGCGTAGGGCCGCCTCTGAGCGCTCGACGCCCAGCAGCGCCCGGTCGATCTGCACCGGGGTGACCTTCGCGCCGTTGGCCTGGGCCTCGGCGATCAGGGCCGCCTTGAGCGTGTCGCGGCTCTGGCGAAAGAGCGCGATGTGCTGGTCATCAGCCGCAGGCTCAGGTGTCAAGTCAAGCAAGTAGAAACTGCCACCCTGGCCCGCGCCCGCCAAATCGGCGACGATAGCGCTGGTGATGCCGCCCGCCGCACCCGTGACGAGGTAGACCGTCGCGGGGCTGAGGGCGAGGCCGGGCTGCCCATCAGCGGCGGGGCGCTCCTCGAAGCCCACGCTTAGGCGCAGTCCGTCGTGGTAGCCAACCTCGACCACGCCGGGGTCAAGCAGCGTTTCGGCGACCAGGCTTTCAGCAGCCTCGTCGCTCGTGCGGCTGAGCGCGAAGTCCACCGCCTTCACCAGCGTGCCCAGGTACTCGCGCTTGTAGGCTTTGGTGAAACCGGTGACGGCACCGCCCAGCGGCGCACTTGCGCCCTCGTCGCTGTAGCCGTGCTGACCGCCCAACCGCGTGGCAGAGACCAGAAAGGGCACCGCCTCGGGCTGCACGTCCACCAGCGCGCGAACCGTCAGATACAGGTTTTTGACCCGCACCCGGTTCAACTCGCGCCACTGCGCCAAGTCAAGTCCCTCAAGCTCTGGCTCAGCATCGAGCGCGGGCAACCAGTAGACCCCCGTCACCGGGCCGTCGGCCAGGAAGCCCTGCACCAGACCCGCAATCTCACCCTCGGCGGGCGCACGCTCGATAGACAGAACCGTCGCGCCGCGCTGCTCAAGGCGTGACACAAGCGCCTTGCCCACGTCGCCGTGGTCAAACATCACCACCACCCGGCTGCGCTCCAGGCTTACGCCCGTAGGCTTGCACAGCTCCAGCGGCGGGCGCAGGATGGCGGTGGCGACACGGCGGGGTGCGCGGTCGGCCTCGCGGATGGCGAGGGAGGGGACAAGGGGCGGGGGCATGGGGACAAGGGGCGAGGGGGACATGGGGACACGGGGAGCCGCGAACGGCTCGCGTCCCGCGTCCACCATCCCCGTGTCCCCCTGTCCCCGTGTCCCCCCGTCCCGTGTCCCCGCCGCCGCCGCCAAATCGGGGCGCTGCGCGTACACGAAGCCAATCACCGCGCCCATCGTCGGGTAGTCGCGCAGCTTCAGGTCGTCCACGCGGGCGATGCCGAACGCCTCACGCACGGCGGCGAAGGTTTCGGCCTGCTTGACTGTATCCACGCCCAGGTCGGCCTCTAAGTCCAAGTCCAGGTCGAGCATTTCGGGCGGGTAGCCGGTCTTTTCGGCCACCAGGGCCAGCACCTTCGCGGCGACGGGGTCTGGTGGGACAAGGGGCGGGGGCATGGGGACAAGGGGCGGGGGGGACATGGGGACACGGGGAGGGACAAGGGGATGGGGGGACATGGGGACACGGGGAGCCGCGAACGGCTCGCGTCCCGCGTCTCGTGTCCCCGCGTCTCGTGTCCCCGTGTCCCCTCGTCCCCGTGTCCCCTCGTCCCCGTGTCCCTTCGTCCCATGTCCCCATATCCCCGTCCCCCCGTCCGCCAGATCAGGCGCGTAGGCGGCGCGCACAATCGGCCCGGTGCCCGCCTGCCACGTACTCGGCGCCGGGACGCGACCGGGCGCGCCTTGGGCTTTCACCCGCAGCACGCGCTGGCGCACCTCGGTCTCGGCGCGGTCGTAGCCGCTGACTTGCGCCAGCCAATAGTCGTAGCGCGGGCGACTATCAACGCGCTCAAGGGCGCCTGGAATGCGCCGCACCAGCGTCAGGGCAAGCTGCGAGCCGAAGCCTGCGGCGAGGTGAATGGCGTAGCGCACGGGATAGCGCCCGCCCCGGCTCAGATTAAGCGTGCCCAGCTCGGGGTCCGGCTCGCGATAGTTCGGCACCGGCGGCACGATGCCGTGCTCAAGGATTTTGACCGCAATCACATCTTCGATGCCGACGCCCATCGGGTGGCCGGTCAGCCCCTTGGTGTTCGCGATCACCACCTCAGCGGCGGCGGGGCCAAAGACGTGGCGCAGCGCCGCAATTTCAGCAGAGGCGCTGCCACCACGCGCTGGGGTGAAGGTCTCGTGTGAGACGAACACGGTCTGGGCGGCCATGGTGCGCCGGTCTACGCCGAAGCGTCGTTCGGCGGCGCTCACCAGATGTTCAACCACCTGGCTGATGTGTGCGACATCGAGGCGCGTGCCGTGGAAGGCGCTGTTGCTCGTCTCACTGGAGAGCAGTTCGACAATCGCGCGCATCCCGCGCTCGCGCACCGCATCCTCGCTTTCAACCAGCAAGGCGCACGCGCCCATGCCAAGGATCGTGCCGTGCCGCCGCCGGTCAAACGGCAGCGCGGCCTCTTCAACCTTGTCATCGGTGGCGGCGGCACCGCTGGCAAGAAAGCCCGCGCCGATCCATTCCAGCAGCCGGTCGCCGGTCACGTCATCGGCACCCAGCACCAAGACGCGGCGGCAGCGCCCGCTGCGAATCCAGTCCTCGGCGATGGCAATACCCTGCGAGGTTGAGGCGCAGGCGGCGTTGACGTGCGTATTCGGCCCACGCGCACCGATGTATTCGGCAAACTGGCTGTGGCCCATCGCCAAAATGCGGAACAGAAAGCGTCGGTCGAACTCGTACGGGCTGGCCGCGATCTCTTCGCGCAGGGCGGTGATGCGGCGCAACAGCGCCAGCAAGGTGCCCTCGTCACGCACGTCAGCCCGCAGCGCCTCAAGTTCGGCCAGCAGCGTCAGCCGTTGCTCGTGGGCGTAGTAGCGCTGCAACTCGTCGGCCAGTCGGTCGTAGCCGGGGAAGGCCGAGGCGAAAATGACGCCCGTCTCGTCGCGCAGCGCCTCGGGCAACAGCCAGCGCTCAGGCAGAAACGTGCCTTTGCTGGTCTTCTTAAAGGTCTGCACCAGCGGAATCCCGGCCTCGCGCAGCGCATCAAGCCCCGCCGCCATCGCCAGTTGCGTCGTCACATCCAGCGCCTCAACCAGCTTCGCGGGCACGCCATACTCGGCGCTCAGGTCGAAGCTGCCGGGGCGGGCGGCCAGGCGAATGACCTCGTCGCTATCGTCAATCGCCTGAAAGCTCCCGGCGCCATCTTCGCCTTTCACCACGCGGGTGACGTGCTTCGCTACCATCAGGCGGCGGAAGCGCTCGGGGATAAGGTCAATCAGCCGGTCGCCGCGCAGGATGCGCTCGACATTATCGGCGGCCATCACCGGCTTCTCGGCACCCGGCAGACCCAGGCCCGTGCCGCTAATCACCACTGAGCCAGCGGGCGGCGTGTTGCGGTCGAAGGGTGCCGCAGGCGCATGCTGTGATGCGCTGCCCGCCTGTTGGACAAGTTGCGCCAGCAATGCGCCGAGCGCGGCGAGATCGGGTGCGGCACCATTGCCGTTATGCGTAGTCACATGCGTGGCCTCTGCGGCTACATCATCAC
>CAIWXH010000655.1 GCA_903916565.1 uncultured Oscillochloris sp.
CGTGACGGCCCTTGAGGCCGCGTATCGGCAGGTGGTGGCCGATCCAGCCTTTTGGGATGAGTTGAGCCACCTCCACCGCACCTACACCGGGCGACCTACGCCCCTCAGCTTTGCCGCTCGCCTGACCGCGCAGTGCGGCGGTGCGAAGATCTATCTCAAGCGCGAAGATTTGGCCCACACCGGCGCCCACAAAATTAACAATGCCCTCGGCCAGGGCTTGCTCGCCCGCCGGATGGGCAAGCGGCGCATCATCGCCGAAACCGGCGCGGGGCAGCACGGCGTGGCGACTGCCACCGTCTGCGCGCTGCTTGGGCTGGAGTGCGTCGTCTATATGGGCACCGAGGATATGGCCCGTCAGCGGCCCAACGTTTTTCGCATGCGCCTACTCGGCGCGGAGGTGCGCGGGGTCGATAGCGGCTCGCGCACGCTCAAGGACGCGATCAACGAGGCGATGCGCGACTGGGTCACCAACCCTGAGAGCTACTATTTGCTTGGTTCGGCGCTGGGGCCACACCCCTACCCGACGATGGTACGCGATTTCCAGAGCGTGATTGGCCGCGAGGCCCGTGAGCAGATGCTCGCCGCTGAGGGGCGCCTGCCCGATGTGATTGTCGCCTGCGTCGGCGGCGGCTCGAACGCCATCGGGATCTTCCACCCCTTCATTGACGATACGGACGTGGCCCTGCGCGGCGTCGAGGCCGGCGGACGCGGCCCGATACTCGGCGACCACGCGGCCCGTTTTCTTGCCGCTAGCCCCGGCGTGCTGCAAGGCACCTACTCGTATGTGTTGCAGGACGAGGCGGGCCAGATCGCGCTGACGCACTCGGTTTCGGCGGGCCTGGATTACGCCAGCATCGGCCCTGAACACGCTTGGTTGCACGATACGGGCCGCGCCACCTACGGCTCGGCGGACGATGAGGAGGCGCTGGACGCCTTTGAGACGTGCGCCCGTATGGAGGGAATCATCCCTGCGCTGGAGAGCGCACACGCGGTGGCCGAGGCGCTCAAGCTGGCCCCGACGATGCGGAAAGATCAGATTCTTCTGATCAACCTCTCGGGTCGTGGCGACAAGGATATTTTTACCGTCGCCGATGCGCTGGGTATTTCGATCTAGGTTTCAGGTTTCAGGTTTCAGGTTTCAGGTTTCAGGCCGAGCGCAAAGGTTTCAGGTTTCAGGTGCCGGGTTTCAGGTTTCAGTTCGGGCGCAGCATGCTGCGCCCGTCGCCGTCCCTACGGGTCATGGTCAATGCGCGATCACCCGGTCGAGGAAGGCGCGCAAGGCCGTGTTGAAGCCCTCCGGCTGCTCTAGGCTGCTCAGGTGCCCGGCCTCCGCCACGAGGGCCATGTGGCTGCCATCGATCCCCCGACGGATCTGGGCAGCCTCGGCGGGCGGGGTCAGCGCATCGTCGCTGCCGACCAGCACCAGGGTTGGCACGGTGATCCCGGCAAGCTCTGGGGTCGCGTCGGGCCGGACGGCCATACCCCGTAGCGCCCCGGCGATGCCCACCGGGCTGTTCGCCGTGATGAGCGCCCGCAGTTCGGCGCGCACCGCCTGACTGGCCCCCGGCGAGACGAGCCCAGGGGCCAGCTTGTCGGCGATGGCCTCGACGCCCTGTTCCTCCGCCAAGCGTGCGTTGGCCTCGCGGCCTGCGCGCCCCTCGGCGCTATCGGCCCCGGCCCGCGTGTCGGCCAGCACCAGGGCGGCGACGCGCTCGCGATGGCGCCGCCAGAAGGTGAAGGCGATGTAGCCGCCCATCGAGAGGCCCACCACCGTCGCACGCTTCACGCCCAGATAGGCGAGCAGCGCCGCCACATCGTCGGCCTGCTGCTCTAGCGTGTAGGGGCCAGTGGGCGCGTCGCTCTCGCCGAAGCCGCGCAGGTCAGGCACAATCACGCGGTAGCGCCCGCGCAGCGCTGCGACCTGCCGTTGCCACATCGCCCCGCTTAGCGGGAAGGCGTGGAGCAACAGCACGGCTGGCCCCTCGCCGACATCCTCGTAGTGGAGATGAATCCCGTTCAGCGTCGTCTCCAAGCAGCGCTCCTTAGACCATTACTCACAAGTTAAGGTTTCGATAAGGTGGTCACGCGGCGTTCCTGCGCCCGCCGGGGGACTGAAGTCCCCGGCTCTGCGTTGACGAAGCCTGCCTTCGCAGGCTCGGCGAGGCCGCGTAGGCGGCCTTCGTACCCCGTAGCCCGTGGGCTTCAGCCACCGGGCGGGCGGGTTTGCGAACGGTTTGGGCCTTGACAACGCGGCGAAAGCCTTAACTTGTGAGTAATGGTTTTAGCCCTTCACCGAACCAGCGAGCAGCCCGCGCACAAAGTAGCGCTGGAGCGAGAAGAAAATAATCAGCGGGACGATCATGGTCACGAAGGCACCCGCCGTCAGCACGTGCCAGTCTTGCCCGCGTGAGCCGGTCATATCGGCGAGGCGCATGGTCAGCACCTGCACATTTGGCTGGCTGCCAATAAAAATCAGCGCCACCAGATAGTCATTCCAGACCCAGAGGAACTGGAAGATGGCGAACGAGGCCAGGGCTGGCACCGAGAGCGGCAGAATCAACTGCGTGAAGATCGTGAAGTGCGAAGCCCCGTCAATGAAGGCCGACTCCAGGATGTCACGCGGAAGCTGGCTGACATAGTTGTAAAGCAAGTACGTTGCCAAGGGCAGGCCGAAACCCGTGTGCGCGAGCCAGACGCCCATATAGGTGCCATTCAAATCCAGGCGCACATAGTCGCGCAGAATCGGCACTAGGGCGACCTGAAGCGGCACGACCAGCAGCGCCACCACCATTGTGAAGAGCAGGAAGCGCCCCGGAAAGCGCATCCAGGCGAAGCCGTAGGCGGCGAAGGCGGCGATCAAGATCGGGATGATCGTCGAGGGCACCGTCACCGCGATGGAACTGAGGAGAGCGCCCGAGAGATCGGCGCCCTGCTCGGTCTTCTGGCTGCCGTCGGGCGCGGTGTAGGTGTAGGTGCGCCCAATCAGCACATTCTGGTAATTCTCCAGCGTGAAGTTTGTGTTCGCGGCCCACTGCTGGCCCTGAAGCGCCAACAGGCGATTGCGCCGACTCTCCCAGGCGACGTGACGACCGTCAGGCAGCGTAATGCCCGCCGTGATCTGGTCAACGCTGTAGGTGCCGCCGCCCAGTTCAGCGGGCAACGTGATCGGCTGGCTCAGGTCAGTCTCTTTGGCAAGCTGAACCGTGCCGGTCGTCGTAAACTCCTGGTGGGGCAAAATCGTCCACCAGCCCGAGGTGGCGATGGCCTCGCGGGTGCGAATTGACGAGGCCAGCAGGCCAATCGTCGGAATCGTCCAGACGAGACAGATGAGCGCCAGCACCACATTCACGATAATTTTACCGATGAGTTGCTGGCGCTTCGCGCTTGCCGCACGGGGCGAAAGGGTTGGCTTCGCGGTTGCCACAGCCATCAGAACACCTCCTGCCGGTTAAGCTGGCGCAGGTTATAGACCATCACCGGGGTGACGGCAAGCAGCAGCACAATCGCAATCGCCGCGCCGCGCCCATTGTCGCCCGCCGTAAAGAGCTGGCGGTAGAACTCGACCGCGATCACGTTGGTGCCGTACTGGCCGCCGGTCATCACGATCACCACATCGAAGATCTTCAGGGCGAAGATCAGGATCGTCGTGGTCGTCGTGACAATCGTGCCCTGGATGAACGGCAGCATAATTCTAAAGAAGATGCCGACCTCGGACGCACCATCAACCCGTGCGGCCTCAATAATATCTTCGGGGATGCTCTTAATCGCCGCCGAGAAGATCACCATCGCGAAGCCGGTCTGCATCCAGACCAGGATCAAGATTAAGAAGAAGTTGTTCCACGGCTGAACGAGCGTCGTCCAGGCTTGCGGGTCGCCGCCAAAGGTGGTGACCAGCGCATTCAGCAGGCCGATCTGCACCTGGCCGGGGGCCGCGTAATAGTAGACAAAGCGCCAGATCACGCCCGCACCGACGAACGAGATCGCCATCGGCAGAAAGACCAGCGCCTTGGCGACCGTCTCGAAGTTGCTGCGGTCGGCCAGCACCGCCACCAGCAGCCCCGCGATGACACAGCCCGCCGTACCGAAGATCATCCAGAGGATGTTGTTGCGAAACGCCGTGAGCATCGTGCGCTCGGTGAAGACGGCGACATAGTTACTCAGGCCGACAAAATCACGCGACTGGGCGTCAAAAAAGCTCAGCCAGAGCGTGCGGAGCGTCGGCAGAGCCAGGAACCAGACCAGGATAAGCACCGCAGGGCCGACAAAGACGAACGGCAGCAGCACGCGCCGCAGGCCCCCCGGCAGTTGCTCGACCACCATATTCATGGTGAAAAAGGTGCCCGCCGCGCCAGCCACGCCCCAGACAATCGCGATCAGCGCCGTCGCCAGCTTGGGCAGCGCGTTGGCCCGCTGCACATCGCGCAGAAAGACAAAGCCGCCCCACAAGAAGGCGAGCAGGAGCGCGAACAACACCAGGGCAACCACCAGCCGACCAGGGTTCATCGCCTCGCTTGAGGCTGCGGCGGCACGCCGAGGCGGCACATCCGTTGTTTGCATCGCTACGCTCCCTTGCGTGTGCGGAAGATTGCGGGCGGGCCAAAGCCCAATCTTGCTCAAATAACGCCTGCCGCCCGCCTAGCCCTCACCCCCCAGCCCCCTCTCCCTGAGCGGGAGAGGGGGAGCCGAACGCATGTTGCTGCGAAATCTCCCCTCTCCCCGTGAGGGGGAGCCGAACGCATGTTGCTGCGGAATCTCCCCTCTCCCCGTGAGGGAGAGGGGCCGGGGGTGAGGGGCAAAAGCAGGGCTGGATCGGCGTATTTGAAAGGTGGTACCGCTGGCTCCTACTTCGCGGGCCAGGCTTTGTCAATCTCCTTCAGGGCCGCGTCAAGCTGCACC
>CAIWXH010000656.1 GCA_903916565.1 uncultured Oscillochloris sp.
CAAGACGATGGTCACGGGCGTCTTTTCGCACTGGGATTGTCTCGATCCGCACGCGAACCCCGGCGGCATCTGGCTGCCCGTCGAGCTGCACACCAGCGGGCCGGTGCGCCTGCACCAAGCGCGGCTGCTGACCGTCGCCTGTGACGACCGCTTCGCCCAAGTGCGCTTCGACCTTGAACTTGACGCCGCCGCGCCCGGCCCCGTCACCCTGCGCGTGCGCTTCACGCCGCGCACCTTCGACGCCGCGACCCAAGTCTTTGAGCAGCAGCGCACGCTCCGCCAAGGCCCGCAGGAGCTCGGCGGGCTGGTCAAGCTGCGCGAACCGCGCCTCTGGTGGACGCACGATCTGGGCAGGCCCGATCTCTACGCTGTAACGGTTGAGGTGCTGCGCGACAACAGCGTGAGCGACCAATGCGTGGTCACCTTTGGCGTACGCACCTTCGAGCTACGCAATTGGATCGCCTACCTCAACGGCGTGCGGTTTCTGATTAAGGGCAACAACTACCCGCCGGGTGACATGCGGATCGCCACGATGACCCGCGAGCGCTACGACGCCGACCTGCGCCTCGTCCGTGAGGCCCACATGAACCTGCTGCGCGTCCACGCGCACATTGACCACCCGCTGCTCTACGAGGCGGCTGACGCGGCGGGCATGCTGCTCTGGCAAGACTTCCCGCTGCAGTGGGTGTACGACGCGCAGGTGCTTGAACCCGCCCGCCATCAGGTGCGGGCGATGGTGCGCCTGCTGGGCAGTCACCCGTCGGTTGTCGTCTGGTGCATGCACAACGAGGCGTTTCTGATCGAAGATACCGCCGACGAGAGCCTGCTGGCCCGCCTACGCACCCAGTTCACCGCGCTCGGTTTCAGTTGGAACCGTGACGTGCTGGACACGCAGCTCAAAGCGCTTACGCAGCAGGAAGATCCGACGCGGCCCGTCATCCGCTCGTCGGGCGAGTTTCACATTCCCTACGTGCGCGAAGGCACCGACGGGCACGCCTACTTTGGCTGGTACAGCAACCACGGCACCCTTGAGGACGCCGAGATGATGCAGCGGCGCTTCCCCGGCAATATGAGCTTCATGACCGAGTTCGGCGCACAGAGCTTTCCTAACCTTGCGAGCAGCCGTCGCTTTATCAGCGAGCCGCTGAGCGACGAGGTGGTGGCGACCCTAGAGTCACGTCACGGGCTTCAGGGCGAAATCATGGCGAACTGGATCGCCTGGCGCGAGGCTGGCTCGCTGGCCGAGGTCGTCGAGATGTCGCAGGACTACCAGATTTTTATTAACCGCTACTATATCGACCGGCTGCGCCACCGCAAGTACCAGCCGACCGGCGGCATCGTGGCCTTCCTCTTTGTAGACCCGTACCCCGCCGTCCTGTGGAGCGTGGTGGACTACTGGCGCGTGCCGAAGCGCTCGTACTACGCGATGCAGATGGCGTACAGCCCGCAGTACACCTACTGCCTCTACGCGCCGCGCACCTACGCCGTGGGCGAGGCGATCAGCCTGCCGCTGGCGGTGGTGAATGATGCGCGACGGGCCATTCTGGGCGCACGCCTTGAGGCGCGGCTCTTCGACCCGACCGGCGTCCTGCTTGCCGAGGCGCGTCACAGCGTCGATCTGCCCGCCGACTGTCTGCCGATTGTGGTTGACCAGCTCCGCCTGACGCCGAGCATGCCCGGTCGCTACGCCCTCGACCTGGCCCTGACCGGGGTTGACCACGAGGTGCGTCAGGTTTACGAGATTGAGGTGACGTAGTTAGGCAGTGGCACCCCCAGACCTGTCAGGTGCCGCACCTGACAGGTCTTTGTCGTCATGGCCCAACGCCACCCTTGCCACATCGGGCCGATTGGTGATGATGCCATTCACGCCCAAGGCGGCGAGCGCCTGCATGCGCGCCGGGTCGTCCACAGTCCACACATTCACCTGATAGCCAGCGCGGCGCACCAGGGGAATCACGCGGTCGAGCAGGGGCAGGTCGTGGTAGGGGTGCCAGGCGCTTGCGCCCACGGCGCGCAGCGCAAAGAAGGGCCACAGCTCGCGGGCGCGCACCTCGGGGCGGCGCGTGTCGGTGCCCATCAGATAGGCGCGGCGCACCTCGGGCGCCGCAACGCGCAGCTCGACCAGCGCGGCGGCGCTGAACGACGAGACGATCACCTGCTCGACCAGCCCAAAGGTGTGCAGCAGCGCGGCGCAGCGGGCCGCGATACCGAGCGTCTTCAGCTCGACATTCAGGGCCATGCCGGTCTCGGCAGCGAAGGCCAGCGCCTCCTCAAGCGTAGGCACCCGTTCGCCCCGAATATCGAGCCGCACAAGCTCGGCCAGCGTGCAGTCGCGCACACGGCGGGGGCGACCGTCCCAGCGCTCGGTCGTGTCATCGTGGAAGACCGCGAGGTGCCCATCGGCGGTCGGCTGCACATCAAGCTCGACCATCGCGGCCCCCTGGCGCTGGGCCAAGGCAAACGCCGCCAGCGTATTCTCGGGCGCGTAGGCCGATGCGCCCCGGTGGGCGATGCTAATAGGCATAAGCTCGGGTGTCGGGTGTCGGGTATCGGGTATCGGGTATCGGGTGTCAGGTGTCAGCTTGCGCCTCAGACAAGGTTCGCGGATACGGTACAGTTTCGGCCCGTACAGGGCTTGCTGCCCCCTGAAACTTGACCCCTGAAACCTGAAACCCGACACCTGAAACCTTGTCCTACAGCAAAAAGCGGCGGGGGGTTCACCCTCGCCGCCAGTATCTGCGAGCCAAGCTGAGGCGTCAAGTCCTAGGCAGGAACCGCAGCGGGTTCCTCGGGTTTCGCCAGAGCGAGGTCGGCCTGCTGGGCCTCTTTGTTAAGC
>CAIWXH010000657.1 GCA_903916565.1 uncultured Oscillochloris sp.
GCCGTGGCCTCATCGGCGCCCAACTCAACGAGGCCGGGCTGAGTGTCGCCTTCACGACGCTGGCGGTGGTGCTGGCGCAGACCTTTGTGGCCGCGCCCTTCTACATCAAGACCGCCGTGGCTGGCTTTGCGGGCGTCGAGCGCGAGCTAGAATATGCGGCGGCCACCGATGGCGCATCGCCGTGGCAGGTCTTCACCCGCATTACGCTGCCCTTAGCTGGGCCGGTGCTGTTGGGCGGCTTGGTGATGAGCTGGGCACGCGCCCTGGGCGAGTTCGGCGCGACGATTATCTTCGCGGGCAACTTCCCTGGGCGCACGCAGACCATGCCGCTGGCGATCTACCTCGGCTTCGAGATGGACATTGACCTGGCGCTGTCTCTGGCGCTGATTATGCTCGCCCTCTCGTTTTTCATCCTCTGGCTCGTCAAGGCGATCCTGCGCCAGCGCGTGAGCGCAGCGTAGCCATTTCGCTCGGCAATGCTGCCACCTGGGTCACTGCTGACAAGGCATTCTGGTTGCCAGATGGAGGTCTTTGTGCGCCGTTCACCCGTTGTCTTCGCGCTCCTGCTCACGCTGCTGCTCGCCGCCTGTGGTGGCCCGCCCGCCCCGACCACGGCGACCGCGCCTGCGGGCACCACCCTGAACGTCTTCGCCGCCGCCTCGCTGACCGACGCCTTCAAGGCGCTGGCACCCGCCTTTGAGGCGGCGCACCCTGGCGTTACGCTGGTCTTCAATTTCGCCGGTGCCCAACAGCTTGCGACCCAGATGAACGAGGGCGCTCCGGCTGATGTGTTCGCCTCGGCGAATCGTGCCCAGATGGATGTGCTAATCGCCAGCGGGAAGGTGATCAGCGCAACCGCGCACACCTTCGTGCGAAACCGGCTGGTCGTGATTACGCCGAAGACGAACCCCGCCGGAATCACCAGCCTGAAGGATCTGGCTAAGCCCGGTCTGAAGCTCATTCTCGCCGCAAAGGCGGTGCCGGTGGGCCAGTACGCGCTCAATTTTCTGGCGAAGGCCAGCGCGCTGCCCGAGTACACCGACAGCTACAGTGCCACCGTCCTCGCCAACGTCGTCTCGTACGAGGATAATGTGCGCTCGGTGCTGACGAAGCTTGCGCTAGGCGAAGGTGACGCGGGCATTGTCTACACGACCGATGCAGCGACCCAGGCCGACAAGGTCGCCGAAATCCCCATCCCCGACGCGCTCAACGTCGTTGCAACCTACCCCATCGCGCCGCTTGCCGACAGCAAGGCTACCGTGCTGGCACAGGCGTTTGTTGACTACGTGCTGGCCCCAGAGGCCCAGCAGGTGTTCGTGACATTCGGCTTTAGCTCAGAGGCTGGCGCTGTAATGCCGGGGAGATCTCGCGCAAAGCCGCTCTTCTGACACCTGACACCTGACACCTGACACCTGACACCCGACACCTAAAACCTTGTCCTAGCGTCTAGTCAGCCCGCGTGCCAGCAGCGCGCACAGCACCAGTGCGCCCTGAAGCACCCCGGCGATGCTGCTGTCCACGCCGAGGGTCAGGGGCAGTTGCACGCTGCCCACGGTGAAGCAGGCGAAGGCCACGCTGACCGGCAGCACCCAGGGCGGGCGGGCCAGCACCAGCAGCGCGACCAGCAGCCCGAGCAGCCCGATCCCGCTTGAGACGTTCGGGATCAACTGGTGAAAAATGCCCAGGATCTGGATGGCGCCCGCCATCCCGGCCAGCGCCCCGCAGGCCGCCAGCGCCCCGACGACCCGCCGCCGCGCCGGGATGCCCATACGGTCGGCTGCCGCTGGGTTCAGCCCGACGGCCCGTAACTCCAGCCCCCAGCGGCTGCGGGCAAGCGCCCACCAGACCACGGCCAGCGCGGTTACGGCGACCACCGGCGCGATGGGCGC
>CAIWXH010000658.1 GCA_903916565.1 uncultured Oscillochloris sp.
CGAACTGCCAAAACCTATCACGCGGCATTGTGATGCGGCAGAAAGCGCATCCTGCTGCGGAGCCTCGTCTGCTCACCTGACGCCCGAAAAACGTGAGGGGAACTTCTTGATACCTACTTAGTATGCTCCCTAGCGCAAGCGTTCAGCATGATACAAAAAAACATTATGTTTGTCAACATTAAAGAAAGGTTAATATTGAGAGGCGATATGGCAGTGGCAGCAAACCCGCATGACCGACCCGCAGCGGGCTGCCCGCATCTGGCGGGCCCTGGCGGTCGCCATGCGGTGGACGGTGCGCGGGGGCCGCGATCTCGCGATCGGCCCCACATCCGATGCGCTCGCCCTGGCCGATTTGCGCCTCCTGCGCGGCACCTCGGCGGTGCGCCGCATCCGCCTGTTTCGAGTGGGGCGGCTTGGGTTGCTCGTCACCGCCCGCACCACGCAGACATTGCCCTTGCCTACCCGCGTGCTGCCCGAACCATGGCCCAAACAATGCGAATCGCCCAAACCACAGTGGTGTGCAATAGGACGCCATTCTCGATGTCCCAGTGTAAAAACCTACCCCGAAAGGCTGGGGGGGTGAGGGCTGGCGCGGTAATCAGACTTTGCATCAGCCATGCTTATCTACGCACCAACCCACACGGCGTAATAGCCTCATGGTATGCTCAGGACGATTAGCCGATGGTGCGCCACAGCCCGTATGCTCACAGCCTTGGCGCAAAACGTACGGCCCAACGTGCGAACGAAGGATGAGCGCCATGCGTCAGGCGGTTGCCGAACGGTCACAGCGAACGAGCGATGCCGACCAGGAGCTAGGCGAGTCTGCTGGTCAGGGTGTTGCACCCGCCGCCTTCACGGGCATTCCCACCGACGACGCGCAGGCCGCCCTGCGCTTCTGCCGCGCCTTGGCGCAGTTCGCCGAGGCGGGCACCCTGCCCCCGGTGAGCAAACTGGCACCCACAAGTTCACCTGTGCCCCTAGTCACCCACAGCGAGACCATTGATCTCTCAGTCGTCATCCCCGCCTACAACGAAGAGGCGAACCTCGACACGCTCTACACTCGGCTGGTGGCCGCACTCGTGCCGCTGGGCCTACGCTTCGAGATCATCTTTGTGAATGACGGGAGCCACGACCGCACCCTGCCCATGCTCCGGCAACTCGCCACCGACGACCCCCGCGTCGTCGCGATTGACCTAGCGCGCAACTTCGGCCACCAGGTCGCAATCAGCGCCGGGCTTGACCACACGCGGGGCCAGGCGGTGATCATCATGGACGGCGACCTCCAAGACCCGCCCGAGGTGCTGCCGCAGTTCATCGCCAAGTGGCGCGAAGGCTACGAGGTCGTCTACGCCATCCGCGAGCAGCGCAAAGAGGGGCCGCTCAAGCGCGCCGCCTACAACCTCTTTTACCGCATGCTCAAGCACATCGCCAACATCGACATCCCGCTCGACGCAGGCGACTTCTGCATTATGGATCGGCGCGTGGTCGATCTGATGAACGGCATGCCCGAGCGCAACCGCTTCGTGCGCGGTATCCGCAGTTGGGTCGGCCTCAACCAGACCGGGCTGGCCTACGAGCGCCACGCCCGCTACGCCGGCAAGCCGAAATACACGCTCACGCGACTGATCTACCTAGCCCTCGACGGCCTGATCTCGTTCAGTTACGTCCCGCTGCGCCTAATCTCGCTAGCCGGCCTAACCGTCTCGTTTCTGTCCATCGTGATCGCAATCCTCTACACGATCCAAAAGCTGACGGTTGGCCTCACGCCGCCAGGGTTTGCCACCCTAATTGTCGCCGTCTTCTTCCTGGCGGGCATCCAACTCATCACCATCGGCGTCATCGGCGA
>CAIWXH010000659.1 GCA_903916565.1 uncultured Oscillochloris sp.
CCCCACCGCCACCTCGCGCAGCGCACCCCCGTCGTGCGGCGCAGGCTGCCAGAGCGACCCGGCCACATGGGCCTGCCCTGGCCGCCGCGTCGAGGGCACCACCGGCCCAAACTGCACCGTCGCCGTCCCCAGCAGCGCCTCAAGCGCCGCCGCTGCCGCCTCGACCGCCGCTGGCTCGCCGTTCAGGCTGATGAAGAGCCGCGTCCGTTTCTGGGTTGCCATAGATGTGCTATCCTTTCGTCTACGTTGGGGCGGCGGTTGGTTGCGATGTACGCGCCGCCCTGGTTTTTCATTCGAGGGCTTTCCTCAGTTCACGGCTGCGGAGAGCCTTCGTCGCGTCCATAGGCCATCGTCAGAATTTCATCGACCAGCTCTGCCAGCGTGGCCCGCGCCTGGGCCAGTGTCTCCGCGTGCCCCACCAGTTCGTCATCCAGGTAGAGCGCCACGCGCTCGGTGTCGGGGCCAAGGGGCACGATCTCGATAATGGGTTGCTGCATCCCGCTGCGCCCTTCCTAGACCGCGCACCCGACGCGGTGCTTGTCTGCCACCCGCTCGGCACTCGCCTCGGCCCGCTGCCCCGCCGTGCTGCCCGTGCCGTACCCCTGCTTGATCAGCCGAACCCGCTCCCGTTTGCCCAGGCTCGCAAGGTACGCCGCCCGCTCCTCGGGGGAAGCGTGCGGGTTGAGCTGGATGCGGGGGTTCTTCATGTCGAGGCTCCTTTCAAGGCGTCCTATTGCGGTAACAAGGGTAGTACACTAAATAAAAGCACCTTTGTAAAGGGGGTGAAGGGAAATAAAAGGGTAGTTTATAAGATCGGTTAGTTATCATTCCGATCCTGTTAGATCTAAAGGTACAGCTTGACGGGTGCTTTTATTCCGTATACTCTTAGGCTATTGATTAGGAGGGAGGTAAGGAACATGCCGACGCGCATTGAGGAGCTTGCACGGGCCAAGGGGATCACCCAGGAGGAGATCGCGCGTCGAAGCGGCCTAACGCTCTCGACGGTGCGTAGACTCTGGCAGGACAAGGGATACCAAGAGGATCCGCGAATGAGCACAGCTCGGCTCATCGCGCGCGTTCTCGAAGTGCCCGTGTCCGATCTGGGATACTCAGAAGAACGGGTTAAGCCCTCGGGGAATCAAATGAGGCTGGTGGGCGCTACAGCTTAAAGTAGCACGCCCACCAGCCTCATTTTGTTGTGGTTCGCTGCGCCCCGCTAAAGTCTCAGCGCCCCACTATTGCCAGGCCCGTTAGCGGGACCTTAACAACTTTCGTTCGCAAACACCGTTCGCTACCCTCGCGACCTGGCCCCGTTGCCAGTATGGGGAGCGAGAAGGCTTTTTCGGCCTAGATCAAATTGCTCTTCGCAAGGTTGCACTTGCGGCAGAGCAGTTGCACATTGCCGACCGTGTTTGCCCCGCCCTTGCTGTGCGGAATGATGTGGTCGTATTCAAGATACGAGGTTGCACTGCACTGCACGCACTTGCCCTGGTCGCGTTGCCACACGGCAATCTTCACAGGATGCGGGATATGCCGCGACGCCGCCTCTTCATCAGAGACGGTGAGCACTTGGCGGCGATCAATCCGCACCAGCGTGGTGATCATCGCCTCGGTGAAGAGCGGGTCAGGTACGACGTACTTTCCATTGCCGCGCTTCGTGGACAGCTCCAGATAGACACCCGTTACCTCTTGCTCGACCCGCATAATCGACTTGAACTTGATCACCCACCCGCCATCCGGCGACACAAAATGCAGTTGCTTACTGGTGGCAATAAGCCGCCCGGCCACGGGAACCACGGCCTTCGCCATCACCTTGCGATAGGTGGCCGTGGTCTCCAGGTGGCAGATCTCATCCGTGTCGAGGTGGACGCTGGGCTGGGTAGTCGGCAGCTTCCCCTCGCGTATCGCCGAGACCCGGCGAAGGTGCGAGGCCCGCCCGATAATCGGGTCGGCCATTGCATCAGGAATGTGGAGCGTCTTCTGGAGGCGCTGGATGTCGCGGGCCTCGTCGGCGGTAATCATCCCATCGGCGTAGGCAATGGTCAGCGACCGCTCAAGGAAAGCCAACGCATCGCCACGCACAAAGGCCAGCGCCTCATCGAGTTGGAGGTTCTCTTGGGCGATCATGCCCGCCAAGTGTCCCCACTCATCAGGTGTGATCAACCCATCAGCACAAGCGGCAAGAAACGCCTGACGAAAGCGGGTGAAGATTGCCCGCACCTGAGTCTCGCATGCGCTGCAACGTCCCGTCTGACGGTTGAATCCCACAAGCGACCCAAACAGGCCAATCTCCTTGCCGCAATGCTGACAGGTTACTTTCGCGGCCATCTGGGATGTCTCCTAGAATGTGTGGGCGTTCGTCCTTAGCGACCAACCAGCGGAAGGAAAATGAACAACGCCGCCCCGGAAGGAGCGGCGTCGGGGGTGTGGTGGGCGATAGTGGACTCGAACCACCGACCTCATCCGTGTGAAGGATGCGCTCTAACCAACTGAGCTAATCGCCCGCAACGTGCGGAATTATACCACAGCGCCTACTGACACGCAAACAGGGCGGCGTGCGCTCTACGCACGCCGCCCCAGCTCGGCGTGCTAGACCGTGCCCCCCTCGTCGGTAGCGGTAAGCGTTGGCTGGGTGCCACGACCGACGCCCCAATAGACAAAGCCACGCGCCGCCATCTCGGCGGGGTCGTAGAGGTTGCGCCCATCAATGACAATTGGCTGGCGCATAAAGCTGCGAATCTTCTCCCAGTTGAGCTGCTTGAACTCATTCCACTCCGTGACCAGCAGCAGCGCGTCGGCCTCCTTGGCGACATCGTAGGCGGTCGCGCAGAAGGTCACCTCGGGTACAAACTCGCCAGCATTTGCCATTGCCACGGGATCGTAGGCTTTCACCCGCACGCCGCCGGCCTGAAGCGCCTTGATAATATCGATGCTCGGGGCCTCGCGCATGTCGTCGGTGTTGGGCTTAAACGAAAGGCCGAGCACGCCGACACATTTATCCGACAGGTCGCCAAGCAAGGTTTGGACTTTGCTGACGAAGCGGTCGCGGGCCGACTGGTTGATGTCCATCACGGCCTGGAGCAACTGTGGGTGGCAGCCCGACGAGGCGGCCATGTGGTGCAGGGCCAGCACATCTTTGGGGAAGCACGAGCCGCCGTAGCCCAGGCCCGCGTCGAGGAAGTGCGGCCCGATGCGCTTATCGGCGCCCATACCGCGTGCCACCTCGCGCACATCGGCACCTAGCTTCTCGCAGATCTGCGCGATCTCGTTAATGAACGAGATGCGCGTCGCCAAGAAGGCGTTCGAGGCGTACTTGATCATCTCGGCGGTGCGAAGGTCGGTGATAATGACCTGGGTGCCCAGCGGCGCGTGCAGTTCGGCCACTTCCTCGGCGGCCTTACGGTCGGTTGAGCCAAGGACAATCCGATCTGGGCGGAAGAAGTCGCTCAGGGCGCTGCCCTCGCGCAGAAATTCAGGGTTCGAGACCACCGCGAAGCTGACCCCAGGGGTGGCGTGTTCCGCGATGATGGTGAAGACCATGTCGCCGGTGCCGACGGGCACGGTACTCTTGTCAATGATAATTGCGTCGCGGGTCAGGTGCTGGCCGATCCCACGGGCCGCCGCCTTGACATACGTGAGGTCGGCGGCCCCATCATCGCCCATCGGGGTGCCCACGGTGATGAAGATCAGGCGGGCCTCGGCCATGCCCACCGTGTAGTCGTCGGTGAAGCGCAGGCGACCAGCGCGCATGTTGCGCTCTTGCAGCTCCTCAAGGCCGGGTTCGTAGATCGGGGACTTGCCGCTCCGCAAGAGCTCAAGCTTCTCGGGGTTAATCTCGATACAAGTCACTGAGTTGCCCAGGTCGGCGAAGCACACCCCGGTGGTGAGGCCGACATAGCCGGTGCCGACGACTGTGATATTCATCAAACTCATGCTCCTTAACTGGCTCAGCGCCGCTGCTGCGGCCTGCGTTGAACTGTAGGCTAGTACGATAAAAAAGGAATGACAACTTTGTTAGCTGGCGATGACAGAATGCTACGTCACCGTGACGTGCGAAGGCAAGGTTTCAGAATCGGCCATTCCAGCGTGACAGTTCGTAGTTTGGGCTTTAGCCCATTGCAATGGGCTATACGCGGCTGAAGCCGCTCCTACGAACCACGCAAACTGTAAAGCTCGTTTGAACCTGGCCTAAGCACCAAAAGACGAAGGCCGGACAACCTTATAAGTGCGTCCGGTCTTCGTCTCATCGGCTAACGTCTCGGCCTGCTATTCGGCGGGTGCCTCGCTGGCGGGTGCCTCGCTGGCGGGTGCCTCGGCTACAGACTCCTCGGCGGCCTCATCGCTCTTCGCGGTCTCGGCGATGCGACGGAGCGAGAGGCCCATGCGCTGGCGCTGCCGGTCGAGGCTGATCACCTTGGCGGTGACAATCTGGCCGGGCTGAAGCACATCGCGGGGCTGAGTCTGGGGGTCAACATCAAGCTCGCTGGCGTGGATCAGACCCTCGACGGCCTCCTCGACCTGCACGAAGGCACCGAACGGCGTCACATTCGTGACGGGGCCGCTCACCAACTGACCGAGCGTATAGCGCTGGTCAATGGTGTCCCACGGGTTGGCCTGAAGCTGGCGGATCGAGAGGCCGATCCGCTCGCGCTCGCGGTCGATCTCGACCACCACCACCTTGACCTCCTGGCCGGGCTGGAGCACTTCGCGGGGGTGATTGACCCGCTGCCAGCTTAGCTCGGAGATGTGGGCCAGGCCGTCGGCCCCGCCCAGGTCAATGAAGGCGCCGAAGTTGGTCAACTGGTTCACGCGACCCGACAGCACATCGCCGGGCTGAAGCTCGGTGAGTAGGCGCTGCTTCTGGGCCTTGCGCCACTCCTGGGTTGCGCTGCGCTCGCTCAGCACCAGTCGGTTGCGCTCGCGGTCTACCTCGATCACCTTGAGTGGGATCTCCTGGTTGACCATCTTCTGCAACGCCTGCTGGCGCTCCTCGGCGGCGGTGCGCCCGTGGAGCTGGGCCACCTGCGAGGCGGGGACGAAGCCGCGAATCCGGTTGAACTGGACAAGCAGGCCGCCCTTGTTGAAACCGATCACCTTGCAGCGGGTGATGCCGCCATCCTTGAAGAGCTGCTCGGCGTTCTCCCAGTCCTTGGCCACCTGGACCATGGTCAACGAGAGGATCAGATCGCCTTCGCGATTCTCGGGTTCCTGGACGTAGACCTGGATCATCTCGCCGACCTTGAGCGTGGTGAGAAACTCATCGCCCATCTGGCGCAGATCCTGCGAGGGGATGACCCCTTCGCGCTTCGTCCCAATCGAGACGAGGATCCCATTGTCCTCGATCTGCATGATCATCCCGTCACGCAGCTCGCCGCGCTGCGGTCGGGCGTAGTCATACTCGTCAAGCAGCGAGGTCCAGTCGAGATCCTCATAGGTCTCTAGCGTGATCTGATCTGTTGGCACCGACATGCTTCAAAGCCTCCTACAGGGTTATTTCATAGCTGTGCGTGCCAGGGTGCGACCAAAAAAAAGCGCCACCCCTTTTGCAGGCAGGCGCGAGAGATCTATCCCGTTATCAAGCTTGGGCGGCCTCCTCGGCCTCCTGTGCTGGATAGCCGCTGAGACTTCCACGCTGGTACCTACATGCAGGCTCCGCTAAAAGGCTGGCGCTCCCGAACCATCGCTCGTCATCACGTTCTAGGCTGGAAGTCCGACCCGCAGCGGATGTCACAACTATGTTTTACAATGGCTGGAATTATAGGTGAGTTGTGCGGGGTTGTCAATTTACGCATGGCGCTTATCTTTGTCTTTCTCGATGGCGTCGGGCTGGCCCGCGCCGCCCTGACCAACCCGCTGACGGTCAATCCGAGCCCACACCTGCGGGCGCTGCTCGGCGGGCCGCTGACGCTTGAGCAGGCGCAGTCAGGTGTGGGCCTGCTGCTGCGCCCGATTGACGCGGCCCTTGGGGTGCCTGGCCCGCCCCAGAGTGGCACAGGCCACGTGGCGTTGCTGGCGGGCGTCAACGCCCCGGCCATGCACGGACGCCACCAGCCCAACTTTCCGCCGGTGGCGCTGCGCCCACTCTTGGCCGAGCGTTCACTCTTTCGCCGTGCGCTCGCGGCTGGGCGTAGCGTTGCCTTCGCCAATGTCTTCCCGCCCATCTTTTACGAGGCGGTGGCTCGCCGTCGTATCCGCCCATCGGCCAGTGTGTTGGCGGCCCAGGGTGCCGGTCTGCCCTTGCGCGGCCTCGCCGAGCTACGCGCCGGGCAGGCGCTTAGCTGGGACATTACCGGCCAGGCGCTCTATGCGCGTGGCGAGACGCCGGATCTGCCGCCGATCACGCCTGAACAAGCTGGCGCATGTCTCGCTGCCTTGGCGCGCACCTACGATCTGGTCTTCTTCGAGTGTTTCTTCACCGACCTAGCTGGTCATGGGCGCATGGGCGCCAATGGCCCCGCCGAGGCGGTCGCCCGCGTTGATGGCCTGATTGGGGGTCTGCTCGCCCACATGAACCCCGCCGACACGTTGCTGCTTACCAGCGACCACGGTAACCTTGAGGACAGTTCGACCACCGTACACACCGAGGCCCCCGTCCCGCTGCTCGCCGTCGGCCCTGCCACCCGCGCCTTCGCCATGGTTGAGCGGATCGACCAGATCGCCGACGCGGTGTTGGGCGTGTTATGATTTGCCGTTAGACAAGGGGCGCGGGTACTGCACAGTTTAGGCGTACGCAAGGCTTTCTGATGCGCTCGGCCTGAACCTCGACACCTGAACCCGTGGCTTCGCTCAGTTGATGAAAGAGGTTCTCGCCCGATGAGTCAGCCGTCTCCTATCCGTGTGCTGTTCGTCTGTATGGGCAATATCTGTCGCTCGCCGATGGCCGAGGCGGTCTTCCGCCATCAGGTCGCCGAGGCGGGGCTTGCCGAGCGCTTCGTGATTGATTCGGCGGGCACCGGCGGTTGGCACGCGGGCGAGCGCCCGCACCGTGGCACGCTTGCGATTCTCGATCAGCACCGGATCGCGCTTGGCGACCAGCGCGCCCGCCAGCTTACGCCCGCTGACTTTGACACCTTCACCTATCTGCTGGCGATGGACAGCGAGAACCTGAACGATATGGCCGCCTTCCACCGTGAGGCCCACACCCGCGCTCGTTTGCTGCTCGATTACGCGCCTGACCTTGGCACCCGTGAGGTGCCTGATCCGTATTACAGCGGCGGGTTTGAGCATGTCTATCGTCTGGTTGACGCTGGGTGCCGTGGCCTGCTGGCGCAAATCCGTCAGCGCGAGGGGCTTTAGAGGGATGAGGGATGAGGGATGAAGGCCCCTTGACCACGTTACCATCTGATCTCCAGCGGGAGCTTGAGGCGGTGTTGGGCGTCTCGGCGCTTACCGTGCGGCCCTTGGGCAGCAGCTTTGGGGCCAGTCTGCTGCGCGTGACGGCGGGCGATGGCACCTACGCGCTGAAGTGGGCGACCGGCGGCGCACCGGCGGCGATGCTCGCCGCCGAGGCCCACGGTCTGCGCGCCCTCGCCGCGACTGGCGCGGTGCGCGTGCCCGCCATCGTCGCTTGGCTGGCACCCGACGCGCATGCGCCCACGGCCCTGCTTACCGAATGGCTCGACAGCGCGGGCGCCCCGCTTGACCCGGCCACGCTTGGCGCGCAACTAGCCGCGCTCCATCGCCACACCGCCCCCGCCTTTGGCCTTGAGGCTGACAATTTCATCGGTGGCACGCCCCAACTCAATGCGTGGCAGCCGACGTGGCCCGCCTTCTTTCGCACCCAGCGGCTGCTGCCTCAGCTTACCCGCGCCGAGGCCGCTGGTCTGCTTGTGGCCTCCCGGCGCCGCGCCATCGAGCGCGTGGTCGCCCGCCTCGACGACCTGCTTGCGGTGTCCGGCGCACCTTCACTCATCCATGGCGACCTGTGGGGCGGCAATGTCGTCGCCAGCCCAGGCGGTCGCCCCGCCCTAATTGACCCCGCCGTCTCGTACAGTCATCGCGAGGCCGAGGTGGCGTTCACCGAGCTGTTCGGCGGCTTTGCGCCCCGCTTCTACACGGCCTATACCGCTGCCTGGCCCCTCGAACCCGCCTACGCGGCGCGGCGACCCATCTACAACCTCTACCACGCCCTGAACCACCTCAACCTCTTCGGGGCCAGCTACCTCGCGCTGGTTGATGAGCAGCTTGAGCAGATTGGCGTATAGCGGCTCTAGGCCGCAGCGGCGGCAATGCGCGGCAGGTTTTGTACCACGAAGCCCGCGAAGGTCACGAAGGCCGCACTGCTTCTGATTGCGCTCCGTGCCCAATGAGCAGCGCAGCCCCACCTCCGCTACTCCATCGGCACCAGCCGTTTCCGCAGCGCGTAGATCGCCACCTGGGTGCGGTCGGCGAGGTGCAGCTTGGAGAGGATGTTGCTGATGTGGGTTTTGCAGGTCTTCTCTGAGATGATCAGCTTGTCTGCGATCTCTTTGTTGGACATGCCCTTGGCGACCAGGCGCAGCACATCCATCTCGCGGGGCGTAAGCTGGTCAACTGGCGCCTCGCCAGCGCGCGGGGCGCTAAACTCCTGCATCAGCTTGGTGGCGACCTCGGGGTGCAGCACGGCCTCGTTGCGCTGGGCGGCGCGGATGGCGTGGGCCAGATCTTCGGGCGAAATGTCTTTGAGCAGGTAGGAGATAGCGCCAGCCTTGATCGCCGGGAAGACCTTGTCGTTGTCGGCGAAGCTGGTCAGCACAATCACCCTGGTACTTGGGCTGATCGTCTTGACCCGTCGGGTGGTTTCGACGCCGTCAATGCCGGGCATCACCAGATCCATCAGCACCACATCGGGCAGCAGCTCGCGGGCGAGTTGTACGCCCTCCTCGCCGTTTGCGGCTTCGCCGACCACCTCAATGTCAATCTGAAGTTCAAGGAAGTCGCGCAGCCCTTGGCGCACGACCCGGTGATCGTCGATAAGCATGACCGTGATCTTCTCCATTGCGGGACTCCTTTCAATACGAATAAAGGGGCGAGAGATGCCTGCCGGTTGCTGCCTTCACCCTTCACCCTTCATCCTTCATCCTTCACCCTTCATCCTTCATCCACGCGGCACGGTAACCAGCACCTCGGTGCCGCTGCCGACTGACGAGTGCAGTTCCAGCGTACCGCCAATCTCGGCGGCGCGTTCGCGCATGCCAAGCACACCCAGGTGCCGCCCGTCGTCTGTAGGGGTGATGAGCGGGTCAAAGCCCTGTCCATCGTCGGCCACGCGCACGCTGATGTGGTCGTTGGCAAATTCAAGCGTCACCTGGATGCTGCGGGCGTTGGCGTGCTTAAAGACATTATTCAGCGCCTCCTGCACAATCCGGTAGAGCGGCTGCTCGATGCCGCCCGCCAGGCGCTCATCACCGACCACGCTCAGCCCAATCGCGATGCCCTCGCGCCGCGAGAGCAGTTGCGCGTGCTGCTGAAGCGCCGCGACTAGCCCCTGGTCGCGCAGGGCGGGCGGGCGCAGTTGGAAGATCAGCGCCCGCATTTCAGCCAGGGCCGCCGTCGCCGTTTCCTGCAGCCGCTCAAGCTGGGCGGCGGCCCGCTGCGGGTTGCGCTCAAGCTGGGCGCGGGCCGCCTGCGCGGTGAGCGTCATGCTAAAGAGTTGCTGGGTGACGCTGTCGTGCAGATCGCGGGCCAGCCGATTGCGCTCTTCAAGCACGGCGACCGACTGGGCCTTGCGGTAGAGGCGCGTATACTCAAGGGCGCCCGCCAGCATATCGGCGACGGTCGCCAGAATGTGGCTGTCTTCTTGGGTGAAGGCGCCAAGCTGCGGCGACTCAATATTCAGCACGCCAAGCAGGCGCCCGTTGGCGCTGATCGGCACCACCAGCGCGGCGCGGGTGGCGCCACGTTCAGCCAGGGTCATAAAGTCAGCGTTGGCGCGAACATCGTCAATGCAGAGGATTGCGCCGCTGCGGGCGGCGCGGCCAAGCAGGCCGAGGCTGACGTGCTGCCGATAATCAACCAAGCTGCCGGGGTAGATGCCGTCAGCGGCGACCAGCCGCAGCTCGTTGCGCTCCTCATCGGCCAGGAAAAGGTCAACCTGCGGGTAGCCGAAGCCAGCGCGGATCTGGTTGGTGACCTGGGTCAGACTGTGCGCCTGGTCGAGCGAGGCGGTGGCGGCGCGGGCGATGGCGTTCAGCACGGCCAGTTGCTCGGCGCGACGCTGCACCTGTTCCGCTAGGCGCTGGGCCTGCTCGTACAGACGCGCCGAGGTGATTGGGCCGCCGACCTGGGCCGCAATCGCCTCCAGCAGATCGACATCTTCGTAGGTGAAGGCGTGGGGCGTGGGCGCATCAACGTTGAGCGTGCCGATCACTTGGCCGCCGCTGCGGAGCGGGACGATCATCGCCGAGCGGGCGGCGGGGTTGGGCGGCGGGTTCTGGGGCGCGACGGCAGTATCATTGGCGAAAAAGGCCCGCCCGTGCGCGGCGACCCAGCCGACCATGCCCTGGCCGGGGGCAAAGCGCGTACCGAGCAGCGCCTCTTCGCCGGGGGCCACGGCGACGATCTCAAGTGCGCCATCAGGTTCAAGCAGGGCCAGCGAACCGCGCCCAAAGGCGTCGGCGAGCCGCGCAACGGTGTGGCTGAGGATGGTCTGTAGCTCAAGCGTGGCGCTGACATCGCGGCCCAGCGCGGCGAGCAGTTGCTCTTTGGCGAGCAGGCGGGCGCTGCGCTCGGCGAGGCGCACATTTTCGACGGCCATGGCCGCTTGGCGTGTGATCGCCTCGATCACGACGAGCGCCGTCGGCGCGATGGGGGGCGCATCAGCGGGCAGGGTGATGTAGACGACGCCGATCAGGCGCTCGCCGCGCCCGCGCAGGGGCACCAGCAGCGTGGCGGCGCCGGGGGTGGTAACATCAGCCGGGGCGGGCAAGGCCACGTCCGGGGGCAGCAGGAACGATGCGCCCACGCGATGCTCGGGGCGCAGCAGATTCTGGTAGGCGCTAGGCGGCACGGGCGCGGCCCGCAGGTGCGCCACAAGCGCGGCGCTGGCCCCGGCGAAGGCGGCAGCTTCGAGCGCGTCGGTGTCAATGTGGCGTAGGCGCACGTACACCTGGGGGCTGGCGGCGAGGCGGCGCAGGGTTTCGGCCACCTCGTGCAACAGGCTTTCGGGCGTGTCGTCGGCCCGGATCTGACTACCAAGCGCCAGCAGGTCACCGAGCGGTAGCGCGGCCACGCCATCGGGGCGCGGCGACGGTTGGGCTGTCGGCACATCATGGCTCATGCGCGTCCTCCCCGATCTCCACCGCAGCGAGCGCCGCCCCTCGCCCGATGCTGATTGGCCCAAACAGTTCCGCCTGCTCAATCACAATCGCCTGGCGCTTGAGCAGCTCGAGCACGGCCCAGAAAGTGACGATCACATCCTCGTGCGTGACCGCCACGCCGAAAAGATCCTCGAAGCTGATCCATGTGCGGCGGGCGAGGCGCTCGCGCACTGACGTGACGACTTGGGCGACACTCAGGCGCGGGCCAAGGCTGAACGCGGCGGGCACCGCAAGCGGCTGGGCAAGCTGGAGGCGTCGCTGCAACGCGGCGATCAGCTCGCCGACGGTGTGGTTGACCGGCGGCGGCGGCAGGTCGAGCTTGACCGCCACCGGGGTTGGGCGCAGAAAGGTACGTCGCTCCTCGTCCTGCCACGCCCGGAGCAGCGCCGCCACCTCCTTATAGCGGCGGGACTCGCGCAATTGCTGGGCCAGCGCCTCGGCGTCGGGATCGCGGTTGATCACCGGCTTCCCGTCGCTGACTGGGCGGGGCAAGAGCGCCCGCGACTTAATCAGCAGCAGGCGGGCGGCGAGGCTCACAAACTCGGCCAGGGCGCGTGGCTCGGGCGCGTCGAGCGAGCGCACGTGGGCGAGGTACTGGTCGGCCACCTGGGCCAAGGCGATGGTCGTGATGTCCAACTCATCGCGCTCGATCAGGAGCAGATCGAGCGGGCCGCTGAAGGCTGGCAGCGTCACGGCGTAACTCATGCTAATGTTGCTCGTCGGCCCATTTGAGCAGGGCGGCCAGCCCTGACGGTGCCGGGTCGTGGTAGTGGCGGATGGCCTCGACCATTGGCGGCGGGCAGCCTGCCGCCGCCGCCATGCGGGCGCCGCGCCAGGCGTGTTCGGCGTAGACGGCCAGCGGGGCAAAGACGCTGCCAGGGCGGGCCAGCGCCAGATAAAGCCCCGGCAGGCGCTTCAGCAAAGTGGCGATGACGTACCAGCCCAGGGCCAGCGGGCGGCCCCGGTCATTAACCTTGCCGCAGTCGTGAATCATTGCCGCCCGCAGCAGCAGCGGCTCAGCGTGACCAGCAGCCACCAGCGTGTGCTGCACATCAAGGCAGTGGCGCTGGTCGTACAGCGGCATCAGTTCGAACAGCCGCCGCTCGGACGGCGTCAGCGTCACCGCGACCAGCGCCCGCTCCTCGGCGCTCACCTGGGCGCGCAGCGCCGCCGTGAATTGGCGCACACGGTACCCGATGGACGGAGGATCGGCGACGACAAGGGCCGTAGGCATTGGGATTCATCCTTCCACTAGCACACGTCGGCGGAAATGCGCGGCAGGTTTTGTACCACGAAGGTCACGAAGATCACGAAGGCCGAACCGCGTGCGGCTGCGCTCCGCGCCTGACGAGAATCACCGCGCAACCCTACAGGAACTTCCAGAAAGCTGTACTAGGCTGATCTCGCGCAACGCCGCAACGCCGCGAAGAGGATCTCGCGCAAAGCTGCAAGTGTAGATACAAGGTTGCCCCGATCTGCCTTCATCCTTCATCCTTCATCCTTCATCACGGCACCAGGGCCAGCACGCGGGCGGGGCTACTCTCGGTGGCCTGAAGCTTGAGCGCGCCGATGACAATGGTGGCCCCAGTCGGCGGCAGTTGCTCAAGGCTGGTGAGATTTTCGAGCATCAGCGCGAAGCCGACGGCGGGGACGTGCGCCGTCGCGGGGGCATCAATCCCGAGGCCCGCCACCCCGCGTTGGTTGAGCAGCAGGTCGGCGGCGGCGGGGGCGAAGCCGGGCACGCGGGGGACGCCATCGGGGCCAGCGTTGAGGTAGGCGTTCGCGTCGCCCCAGCGCATATCCCAGCCCGTGGTCAGCAGCACCAGTGTGCCTCGCGGGATCATGCCGTGGGTGCGCTCCCAGGCAAGCACATCGGCGACACTCAGCGCGAAGGCGGGCCGGTCTTGCGCCTGATCACGCGCATCAATGACGATGGCGGGCAGCACCAGATCACGCGGCGAAAGCCCTTCGACACTGGCAGGTTCGGCACCGGGGGCGGCCACGACCCGCAGGAGCGAGCCGGTGTGGGCGCCAAGCGTCAGTTGGGTGAGGTGGCCGGTGCGGTCACGGGTCAGGCGGGTGGGCGGTTCACCTAAGCGATACGGCACATTCTCGTGGACGACATGGCTCAGATCAACGGTGTGCAGTGCGGTCGGGATGCTTGGGTTCGCCGGGGGTGCCCAGAGGTTCCCGCCGCACGCCGCAAGTGCCATGGCGAGTACGGCCACCGTGTACCCACCTGCGATCCAGCGGGCGGGGTGAAGCCTTACGCAGACCACCGCGCCTCCTCTCTACGCCACCGTTGGGCGGCCTAATAAAAGCCTCCACAGATACAAGGCTACTTGATTATACAGCTCGTGGTACAGTAGAGAGAATTGCAATCTTTAGCCTTTGGTCTTAGTAATAGCCGTGTTCAATCAACGGCTATTATGAATACGGTGACACGTATAGCTCAACACACAAGATGCAAGGAGCCGAACAACTCTATAGCTGCGAAACTTTCACTGTTAAAGCTGACACCGTGTAAACCACTCCGGCTAGGCGGCGCGTAATCGATCTTGAGTAGCCAGATCTTACACTCTGCACGGCTGATTCCTGGGCGTTCGTGAAGAGATGATTTTCTTCATACTGATGCAGTAAAACGCCTCTTTGTAAAATATCTAGCTTTAACCCGTGCAGAGTATACTGATCGAATATTGGATACCCTCTCAATAACAGGAGATACAACCAGCGTGAAAGCAGTGAGCAACTTCTTCACTTCCTTACTGAATATGGGTCATCTCGACACGAAGCGTACAGTTTCCTCGTCGGCTTACATAATACCGCTGGTTCTCCTACTCGTAATGAGTATCATACCAGTTCGACATCTGACTGTGACCGATTTTATGCAGGATTATGCTGCTGCTTGGGGTGCATTACACGGTTATAGTGCGAACGCCCCAACGGATATGCTTGTTCACGCTTGTTGCCAGACAATCCAATACGACAACAGCATAACTCAAACCGCGCATCCCCCCAGTGCAACCCTCATTGTTCTTCCGCTCACACTGCTTCCTTGGGAGGTGGCTCGCTGGGTTTGGCTTGTCCTTAGTTGGCTCATAATTGCGGTCAGTTGGATTATTTTACGCTTGCCATCGTTTGTGTGCCTTGTGACAGTTCCCTATTGGTCAATGGCCCTCGCTATGGGCACATTTGAACCAATTATCTTTGGATTACTCGCAATAGCGGTTATGCAAGCTGAAAATAACCTTGTGGCGGGCATAGTAATTGGTATTGCTATTGCGCTTAAAATATATCCGATTTTTGTTGTGCTGACGCTTGTTCTCAGCCAGCGTTGGCGTGCAGCAATTATTGCGGGAATTACAACCGTAATCTTCATGTTATTTGCTGAAATAGGAGTACATGCTACCTATGGCTGGCTACAATATGTACCTAAGAACACAAATCTGTGGGTTGATGTTGCGTTTAATTATTCTTTAGTGGGCACTATTCGCAATGTTTTACCAGGCGCATCACCCTTTATTTGTGCCATGTTCATCGCCCTCATATTTACTCTTCCGCTTATACCACGACTTAAGAAGGGCGATATACAGATCCTTATGCCGGTGATCTTGTTGGCGAACCCGCTAGTCTGGGCAAATTACTTGTGTCTCCTGTCTACCCGACCAATAGGTCGAATCGAAGGTGCATGCTTTTTTGCCACAGGCACATTTCTTTGGGTTGTGGCGGTAGGTGTCGTGCAATCAGATGGACTTGCTCCAATCGTTGTTGCCCCGATACTGATTCCAACATTGCTCATTTGGTATAAAGATGTGAAAGAGTTATCTCAGCCTTAAGCTGAGAGGTAATCCTTCTACGCTCAAAATCACCTGTTTTTGCGAGGGTAACGGTCATTTTGTGGAAAGTTCTGCTACGTATTTGAACGTTTTGAAATCAGATTTTTCAATTTCCATCCTTGAACAAATACATCACCTGCACATGAATTAATGCCGATTGTAGCAGAAACAAGTCTGCCTGATACTATCCATAGCAGGCAAGGCAAATATAACCCCAGCAGTACGTACAGTGGTGCGCCGACTTCCGGCCAGTAATACCAAGATAAATACATGATCCATGAAGAAATAACAAGTATCATTAGCTGATTTGGTGTTTGTGGTAATGCAAACAGCAGCAGATAATCGTAAAAGGCGCGCAATGGAGCCAAAAGGCACATTATCAAATACCGTGCCGACTCGAAACGCCATCGCAGAATCACAATAAGAAATGGAATGGCCCAGGGGGTTTGCAGAATAAGCGGCCCCCCCGAATAGGTTCTTGCGGTTGCCCACCACCGTACCGGCCAATCAGGTATGAGTGCAAATGACACAAGGACAGGAATACTCCCAATTAGGATACCTTGCCAATGAAACCGTAGGACTGCTACAGGTAGTCCCGCGTGGGGTTTCAGAACAAGCAATGGATACGCATTGGGAATAACACTGATAGCAAGAAGTGAAATAGTCCAATTCGCCACTTGTACACAGTGCCAAAACGGAAAGGCAAGCAAAACAGCGAGCCGCCAATAGTCACGATCACGGATGAGTCCCCACACAAGGAATGCCGTTGAGGTGCCAATAACGAGACCTGCGCTGATTTCAGGCGAAAATAGGATAAGTGGCACCATAATAAGCGCTGTGGGCAACATATTCGTAGGCATGCCCTCTCCCACAGAACACATATATGGATCACCTCCTGTTACTAGGCGTTGAGCAGCACAATGAGGCCAGCTTAAATCACCACCGCCCCGGTTAAATGTTATTTGATACCAAAAACAGACGCATCCTACTACCGCGCCAATAGTGATTGCAAAAAACAATTGTCGTGTCACTTCATCTCCCGAAGGGGCAAACAACTGCCCATAGATCTAAGTTCATCACAAACAGAGCGTAACATCGCACTGTGACCAAAGAGTCGTCATTTTTAGCAGTACCACGCAGTAAAAAACCGTACCGTGTCAATATGGCTGCCCAATCTTGCGTGCAGGTGACGCCGCTGGCGCGGCCCTGGGCTGGACGCGATTTTTGGTTGCCGTCATGTGCCGCCAGCCGTGCCGATCTTGAAGGTCGCTAGCGGTACATCTGACGCCACCGTTCGACTACGCGCTAAATTATAGC
This sequence comes from uncultured Oscillochloris sp., assembly GCA_903916565.1. GTDB lineage: Bacteria > Chloroflexota > Chloroflexia > Chloroflexales > Chloroflexaceae > CAIWXH01. Next base: position 16,451 of record CAIWXH010000659.1, read on the forward strand.
AGAGCCGCCCAAGATAGCGCCTGTGCTATAATTGAGGCGTTTGGAAGCCATGCCAGCGAGGCGTGCCTATGTCGCTCTTCAACCCGGAGGGCACCCCCCCTACCGTTCCCAGCGCCATGGCCCGGATCGAACGGCGTCTGCCTTACCCCGGCGAAATTCTGGTGCGCCAGGGCAGCCGCGTCGAACCCGAGGACATCATCGCACGCACCCTTAAACCCGCTACGCCCCAGATCATCAACGTCGCCCGCTCGCTTGGCATTCCGCCCGCGCAGGTCTACCGTGCCATGCGCCGCGAGAAGAATAATAAGGTGGAAGCCGGACAGGTGCTGGCGCGCACGCCGGGGTTGGTCGGGCGCACCTGCCCCGCCCCCGTCAGCGGCATGATTGTTGACATTGACGGCGAGACGGGCTACGTGACGATTGCCCCCGACCCGGTTGAGCATACGCTTCAGGCGGCGATGCGCGGCATCGTGATGGAGGTCATTCCCTACGAGGGGGTGATCATCGAGACCCTGGCGGCGCAGGTCTTTGGCGCCTTTGGGGTCGGCGAAGAGCGCAACGGCGTGCTGCGCCTGCTGGCCCTTGAGCCGTCGGCGATTGTGCGCCCCGAGCAGATCGACGCCCGGAGCGCCTACGCCATCCTGATCTGTGGTGCCGCAATCAACGCGGCTACCCTCAGGCGGGCCGTGGCCGAGCAGGTGCGGGGCATCATTGTTGGCGGCATCGAGGAGCGCGAGCTACGCGACTTCCTTGGCTGGCCCGGCATCGAGGCGTGGCAGTTGGGCATCCACTCGTGGCAGTGGCCCAGCCCGCGCTACGTCGCTGCCCCCAAGTTGACCCTCGTAGTCACCGAGGGGTTTGGCGTTCGTCCGATGAATCAGGCGCTCTTCGACCTGCTGAGCGGGCAAGATCGCCAAGAGGCGCTGATCGACGGCCAAACCTCGCTCCGACGCCCCTTGCGCCGCCCCCGCGTGGTGGTGCCTCTAGCCCGTGGTGGTGCAGCCCAGGCCGAGCCACTGCGCCCGCAGTTGCGCGTCGGTGCAACCGTGCGCCTGCTCGATGCGGCGCACCTTGGGCAGATGGCGAGCGTGCGGAGCGCGCCCACCACCCCGCACCGCGTCGGCTCTGGCGCCCGCGTGTTTGCCGTCGAGGTCACCCCTGAGAACGGCCCGCCCCTCTGGCTGCCCCGTACCTGTATCGAAGTGCTCGCATAATAAGTGTGGGTGTCCAACCCCTACGTGTACCCTATGACACAGGCTGCCACGCGCACCGCACGGGTGCTGATCGCCGATGACGACCCGACGATGAGCGGGTTCTGTGCGCGCGCCCTCGAAGTGGTCGGCTATACGACGGTCAGCGTGATTGACGCCGCTACGGCGCTGGTCGCCCTGCGTGAGCGTGGCCCGTTCGACCTGCTGCTGACCGACATTCAGATGCCGGGCCGCAGCGGGCTTGATCTAGCCCAGATCGCCCGCGAGCTTGACCCCGCCATCGCCGTGGTGATCATGACCGGCCACAGCTCCATCCAGACGCTCCACGCCTCGGTGCGCCGTGGTGTGGCCGACTATCTCACCAAACCATTTGAGCTTGAAGAGCTGACCACCGTTGTGGCGCAGGCGCTCCATAAGCGTACGCTCCTGCAAGAGAGCCTGCGCCTGCGGGCCATCGAGCAACTGCTACGCAGCAGTGAGGCGATCAACGCGATTCTTGACCGCAGCCAACTCGCCTGCGAGATTGTCGCCAGGGCGCGTGAGCTGGTGCCCTGTCAGGCTGGCTTTCTGATCATTGCTGGCTTGTCGGATACCGCTACCGAGGTGATCAGTGAACCCGCCGGTGCGACGTTGCTCGCCGGCGGACGTGAGGCCGCTAGCGCGAGCCTGCGGGCCGGGCGACCTGTCGCGGTGGTGGGCGAGGAGCCGCTAGGCAGCTTGGGTGACCACACGTACCGGCGCGGGCTGGCGGTGCCCCTTCGGGCGCAGAGCGAGGCCGTCGGTGCCCTGCTGCTCTGCGCTGATCGGCCCGATCTGTGCAGCCCCGGCACCCAAGAAATCCTGGCCCTTTTGGCGAATCAGGCCGGTAACGCGCTGCACAACGCGCATCTCTACAGCGAACTCGATGCCGCCTATAAGGGTCTGCGCGAGCTTGACCGCATGAAGAGCGAGTTTATCTCCATCGCCTCGCACGAGCTACGCAGCCCCCTGGCGATTATGATGGGCTATGCCCGGATGGTCTGCGACCGCAGCAACGGCGAGCCGCACGAGTATGCCCAGCGGGTGCTTGAAGGCGCCGAGCGCATCAAGAAGATCGTTGACGATATGATGCGCTTGCGTGATTTCGACCGCAAGCAGTTGGCGCTGGCGCTCGAACCGGCCAACCTTGGGGCTTTGGTGGGCCAGGCCGTCGCGCGGCTGGCCCCCGCCGCGCAGCAGAAGCAGCAGCGCGTGACGGTCGATCTGCCCGCACACACGCTCACGCTGAGCCTCGACCGCGAGAAGACCCTGCTGATCATCGGCAATCTGTTGACCAACGCGATCAAATTCACCCCCGCTGGCGGCCACATCAGGGTTGCCTGCGGGGCTTTGCCCCACCACGAAGTCGCGTCCGCCGTCACGCGGGCCGTCTCTAATCCTACCGTGCGCCACCTGAGCGCGGCCCTGCCCACCGAGTGGGCGGTGGTGCAGGTCAGCGATGATGGGATTGGCATCCCGCGTGACCAGCAGCAGCGGATCTTCGAACGCTTTTATCAGGTGGCGAGTTCGCTAACCCGCGAGCAGGGTGGCGTCGGGCTGGGGCTGTCGCTTGTCTGCGACCTCACGACCATCCAGGGTGGGGTGGTCTGGGTCGAGAGCGAAGCGGGCAAGGGGAGTACCTTCAGCTTTGCGCTGCCTAGTGCCGCCACGTAATGCTGATCGGGTATACTACAATTAATCTTATGCTGGAACAACGCTAAAGGCGCACATGTACGGCCCTACGGCGAAGTTTGAGAGACTGTAATGACCTATCGACTGATGGTAGTTGCTGCCGAGAATGGACTCTTGCGCGATCTCGTCGGGCAACTCGGCGATAGCGTGCAAGTGCAACTCTTCGATTCGGCCAACGAGGTTCTGTGGGAGGTACGCACCAACCCGCCGGAGGCGCTCGTTGCTGAAGTCGATCTGCCCGGCATGACCGGGATCGAGCTGGCTGAGATCCTGCCCAATTTCGAGGTGCCGACCCGGATGGTGCTCTACAGCCCCACCGACGATGCGGCCCGCAGTGCGGCTGAGGCCACCGGGATCTTTCGCTTCCTCTCTGGGCCGATTTCGCCCGCTGAGTTACGCGAAGCGTTGGACGCTGCCGCCCAGGCTGCCGGTGAGGCCGCCGCGTTGCAGGCGGCACAGCCCGAGCCTGAGCCGGAACCCGAGCCGGAACCTGCGCCAAAGCCCGCCGCACGGCGGATGGGCATGCGTGCGGTGTCGCCTGCCCCTGGACAAGCGGCACCCCGCCGCGACCGCGAGGAAGCGTCACGCCGCGAGGAAGCGCCCCGCCGCGAGGAAGCGCCCCGCCGCGAGGAAGCGCCCCGCCGCGAGGAAGCGCCGCAGGGTGATGCAGGGGGCGAGCGCCGTGCGTTTACCCCAGCCCGCGTGACGCTGCCCTCGATGCGCGACCGCGAGACGCCCACGCCGCCCACGCCGCCCACGCCGCCCGCACCAACTCCCTCCAGAGGTGGACTAGTCGCACGCAGTAAGGCCGCCGCTGCGCGTGCCCCCGAGCCGAAAGCGCCTCCGGCACCGCCCGCGCCCTCCTCTGATAACGATGCCAGAGGCTGGCGCGGCACGCCCGGCAATCTGGTGATCACCGAGAAGAACGTCACCGCGATCAAGTCGGTGATGGGCCGCCTCGCGCAAGAGTTGGGCACGCAGAGCGTGATGCTGACCGACCGGGCGGGCATGACCCTGGTTGAGGTTGGTTCGGCGCAGAATTTGCCGATGATGATTGTGCTGCCCCTGCTCTCAACCGGCTTCTCGACCACCGGCGAGGTGGCCCGCCAGTTGCGCGAAGAGGACGCCACGAGCGTCTATATTCACGAGGGCGTCAACATCGATCTCTACTGCTTCGATGTGATGCAGCGCTTCCTCCTGGTGCTGGTCTTCAACAAGAAGGTAGCCAGCTCGAAGATTGGGGCCGTCTGGATTAACGCCAAGCGGGCCATTCGCGAGCTGCGCGACGCTTTCGACAAATAACGCCCTTGGCAAACGATGAAACGACGCGGGACGAAGGTTCAACCTTCGTCCCGCGTCGTTTGGCGTACCTAAGACAAGGTTCGTGAATGCTTTACAGTTTGAACACGCGCAGCGCCTGCTGCTGCGTTCGGCCTGAAACCTGAAACCCAGCACCTGAAACCTTGGCTACACGGCACCGTCGCCACGCGGCTGGCGCTGGGCTTCCATGCGGTTGCGGACAAACTCGTACACGGCAGGCAGCACCGAGATCACGATGATCGCGATGACCACCAGGCTGAAGTTGTGCTTAACCACCTCTAGGTTGCCGAAGAGGTAGCCGCCGACGAGGAAGAGGATGACCCACACGGCCCCGCCGACCACGTTGAAGCTGAGGAAGTGGCCGTAGGTCATGCTGCCGATGCCGGCCACGAACGGGGCAAAGGTGCGAATAATCGGGATGAAGCGGGCGAAGATGATCATCTTGCCGCCGTGGCGTTCGTAGAAGGCGTGGGTGCGCGTCAGGTATTCATGTTTGAGGAAGGGCACCTTGCCGCTGAACGCCCGTGGCCCAATCAGCCCGCCAATCCAGTAGTTCACGGTGTCGCCCAGGATGGCGGCGACGATGAGCAGCCCCATCAGCAGGAAGACATTCATCGCGCCGCCAGCGGCGAGGGCACCGGCGGCGAACAGCAGCGAGTCGCCGGGGAGAAACGGGGTGACGACTAGGCCCGTCTCACAGAAGATAATCACGAAGAGCAGCAAATACGTCCAGAACCCGTACAGCGTCACGATCTCAGTCAGCTTCACATCAAGGTGTAGAAACAGATCAATGAACCCGCGTAGCATATCCATGCAGTCCTCCTCTTGCGATAACGGGGCGATTATAGCGCAGGCTCGTAGCGCCTTCAATTAAGCGCTGGTGAGCATCGGGTATAATCCTTTGGTGATGCCAAACGCTTCGCTCCTCAGTTTGCTGACGCCAGTGGCCGTGGGCCTCGGGGCGTCTGTTGTGTTGCTCATTATCTTCAGCCAATTGCCTAGCTCGTCGCGTTTGCGCGCCCTCGGGCCGGTGTACTTTGCCGCGACCTTGCTGCTTGGTTTGGCCCTGTTGCTCGACGGCGAAGGCTTGTTGCCGCTCGGCTGGCCCCGCGATGTGCTGCTGGCGACCCTCGTGGTGAGCTGGGGCTACATCGTCTTTGATTTGCTCGAATATCTGGCCTTTGAGCGCTCGCTGGCCCGTCGCGGGATGGCGGTGCCCCGTTTGGTGCGCGACATTTTGCGCGCCCTAGCGCTGATCGCCTTGCTGCTGCTCGTGACCAGCCGCATCTTCGGCGTGTCGCTCAGTTCGATTGTCATCTCCTCGACGGTCGCCTCTGCCGTGATCGGCTTGGCGCTCCAAGATCTGTTGCGAAACGTGATTGCGGGCGTCGCGCTTCAGATCGAGCAGCCCTTCGCCCCCGGCAACTGGGTGCTGTTGCGCGATCAGCCGATGCGCGTGCTGGAGATGAGTTGGCGGGCGACCCGCTTTGTCACCGTTGATAATACGCACGTGGTGGTGCCGAATGCGAACTTGGCCCAGGTCGAAATCAGTAACTACAGTCTGATCTCGCCCGTTCAGGCGTTGCATGTGCAGATCACGCTTGATGCCGAACACCCACCAGATTTGGTCAAGCGGGTGTTGGCCCGCGCTGCCTTGACGGCAGAGGGCGTGTTGGACAATCCAGCCCCCGGCGTGCGCCTCATCACCTACGGCGAGGCGTGCGTTACCTACGACATCAAGTTCTGGATGCACGGCTTCGAGCGTTATATCGAAACCCGCGATGCAGTGATGACGAATATCTGGTACCACACGCGCCGCGCGAACCTACGCCTCTCGATCTCAGCCCGTGAGTTGTTCGTCCACGAGGCGGACGCGCATCTGCTCAGCGAGAAGCAGGCCCACGCGCTGCGCCAAGTCGAGACGGTGCTTGGGCGGGTCGAACTGTTCGCCGATCTTAGCCCTGCTGAACATGCCGCGCTGGCGACGCGCGTCGCGCAGCACGTCTACGGTCGCGGCGAGGTGCTGGTGCGTCAGGGCGACCTGGACGATACGCTCTTTGTGATTGTCACCGGTCGCGTGCGCGTCGAGACGGTGTACGAGCCGGGTGGCCCCGCTGTCCAGGCGAATGTGTTGCACGCAGGCGATTTCTTTGGCGAGATGGCCCTGTTGACGGGCACGCCCCGACGGGCGACGGTGATTGCCGAGGAAGATACGACCACGTTGGTCGTGGGCCGTGAGGCGCTGGCTCCGCTGTTTGAGGCGAACCCCGCGCTGCCTGAGCGCCTGAGCGAAGCGCTTGAGCGCCGCGACGCGCAGAATAGCAGTGCCCTGGCCGCCTCCGCGCCCGCCGCAAGCCCCAATGATGCCGCCGAGTCGCCGACGTTGCTCAGTCGTATGCGGAGCCTGTTTGGTCTGGGCGGGTCACAGGGCGGACAAAGTTCGCCATAAAACTCCTCCCTTGCATTTTCACGGTAGCGAGAGCCTCCTATGGCAAGCCTATCCCGGTCGTGCAACCGGGGGACTGAAGTCCCCAGCTCTTGATCGGCGAAGCCTGCCTTCGCAGGCTATCCGGGCCGCGCAGGCGGCCTTCGCAGCCCGTAGCCCGTGGCTTCAGCCACCGGGCGGGCGCGCAACAACCTGTGTAGGATTGCTCTATGGCTGAACCAGCGCATGCCCCAAAGTTTTGCCCCAATTGTGGGTCGGCGCTGCCCCCCGGTGGGCCGCGTTTTTGCATTGTGTGTGGTCATGCTGTCCACGGCGCTGCCGATGAGGACGTTGCCGCGCCACCCGACGAGGCAGCGCCCGGTCGTCCTGGCGCCACGGTGCGTCTGTCCAATGCCCGTGTCGCGCAACAAGTGATTGGCGGCACCGTCAAGCTGCCGGTCAGCGGCGCGGTGCCGCCCGGCCTGTGGGTGCGCGACGAGCCGCCCGGCCCTGAGGATGTGCTGGCGATCTATCCGCCGTTGCGCCCCGTCAGCGGTGGCTGGAGCGGGCTGATTGGTCGCGGCTGGCGCCCCGCTGGCAGCGCAGCCCACGGCACGAAGATGGTTTTCCACTTTCAGGCTGAAGTCGCGTGGTTTCCCGCTGATGGCTGCGGCGCTGGTTTACGCTTGCTCACCACGGTCGCGGCCAGTTCACACGCATGGGAAGGAAAAGCGCGGCGCGGCTTCCGCTTTGGTCTGCGGCGCGATGGGCCGATGCAAATCACGACCGCGCACTGGCAAGACGCTGCGGGGCGTCCGCTGCCCGACCGCCCGCTGCCCCAAATTCAAATTATGGCCCCGCCGCGTGTGCCCCGCGTGGCTGACCTTGCTGATGCGCCTGCGCTGTTGGTTGCCCCCGAGGCCACATTGTGGGCGCAAGGCTCACAGGCGCTTGGCACCTATCGGCTCTATCGCGACCAAGTGATGCAGGAGCATACCCCCGTCGGGCGTGGCATCACGCTTGTCCCGTTGCGTGAAGGGCGCGAGCAGGGGCGTCCCTGGTGGGGGAAGTTGTTGGGCGGTGCGTTGCCCGCACGCTATCGCGCCCGCGTTGTGCATCCCTTCGTCTGCGTGCTGGCTGATTGGGACGAGCGGCTGCGGGCCATTTGCGCGGAGGCCCGTGGCCTTGGTCTTGATCTCGACCCGGCGCTTGCTGCCGAGTGGTGGCTCGACCGCCAGGGTCACGATGGCGTGATCTTCACCGCAGCGCAGGCGCACTACCACGCCGAGCGCGTTGTGATTGTCTTTCGGCGCAGCCAGTTGGCGCGGATTCAGGATTAGACAAGGGTTCAGGTGCTAGGTTTCGGGGTTCAGGTGCGAGGTTTCGGGTTTCAGGCCGAACGTATCAGCAAGCCGGAAGCGTCCTGCTGCGGAATCTCCCCTCTCCCCGTGCGGGAGAGGGGCAGGGGGGTGAGGGGCAAGGTGCGGGATAAAAGGCTCCAGCGCCACTAATTTGAGCTTGAACGCGATCATCTCTATAATGATCGTATGAAGCATCTCACCCTGTTCTTGATCTTGATCATCGCCCTGACGGCCTGCGGGGCGCAGGCAGCACAGCCCACACCCCTCAACGCCAAGGGCACCACCATCGCCACCGAGAGTCATTTGCTCGACCAACGGCGCGGCAAGCTGGTCGAGGGCGATCTGGCCCCTGATTTCAGCTTCACGCTGCCCGACGGCACGACGCGGCGCCTGAGTGATTTCCGTGGCACGCCGGTGCTGCTGAATTTCTGGGCCACTTGGTGCCAGCCCTGCATCGAGGAGATGCCCACGCTCCAGCAGGCGTACACCACGGCAGACGGCAAGCTGGTGGTGCTGGCGATCAACCGGAACGAGTTGCCCGACGCCATCGCCAGCTTCGTGCCGAAGGTCGGCGGCCTCACCTTCCCCTTGATCACCAACAGCGCGGGCGACATCGGTGACGGCTATGGCATCACCAGTCTGCCCGAGAGCTACTTTATCAACCGTGACGGCACGATTGCCGCACGCCACATTGGCGCCCTGAACGCGACCACGCTCCAGGAGCGCCTGGGCACAATCAAATGAGCGACCCAACCCCTGATGAGGTGGTTCGGCTGGCGCAACAGCGGATCGCCGCACGCCCCTCCGCCGCGCCCGCGCTGCCGAGCGAGGCTCGCGTTGAGCAGCCATGGCGCTGGATGTTCATCGGCCTCTTCGGCGTGCTGCTGGCGGCGCTGGTCTTTTGGCCCGGTGCCCCGCTCGACTGGAAGCTGTACGCCGTTGTCCACGGGGTCTGCGCCCAACAGCACAATATCACCCTCGGCGGTGCCCAATTCCCAATCTGCGCCCGCAACAGCGGGATTTATATGAGCTTTCTGCTGACCTTGGGCTATCTCTACGCGATTGGGCGCGGGCGTGCAGGCGGGTTGCCGCCATGGCACCTCAATGCAGCCCTGGTCGCCTTCGTCGTCATCATGGGCGTTGACGGCTTTAACTCGCTCGCCGTAGACCTTGGGCAGCCGCACCTCTACCCGCCCGATAATCTGCTCCGCACGCTTACGGGCATGGGCTTAGGTGTTGCGATTGGCGTCATGCTGCATCTCGTGCTCAACAAGACATTGCGGAAGGATGTAGACGACCATCAGCCCATCCTCAAGCACTGGTGGGAGCTACTGGGCATTTTGGGGCTTAACGCGCTGGTGTTGGTGGCGATCTACGGCAATCTGAGCTTTATGTACTGGCCGCTGGCCTTCACGGCCTTCTTCGGCATCACCGGCGTGCTGTATCTGGTGAGCCTGCTGCTGACGAGTTTGGTGATGGGCTACGAGGGCCGGGTGACGCGCCTGCGGCAGCTCGCCCGCCCTGCTGCGGTCGCCTTCATTCCCACGCTCCTGATCCTGGGGCTGATGGCGTGGCTGCGCTTCTGGCTCGAAGGGCAAGGGCTGATGATCTAGCCTGCGCGTCGAAGCCAAAGCTCACTCCGCGCGGTGTTGTTCCGTCACATAGCGGTTGCAACGTCGCGATGGCCTTTCGCCCGGTGGCTGAAGCCACGGGCTACGAAGCCCGCTAAAGCGGGCTGATGAGCCTGCGTAGGCAGGCTTTGCACAACCAAGAGCCGGGGGCTTCAGCCCCCCGGCGGCGTGGTGCTGCGCGTTCACGCGGACGTTGCATCCGCGCGGTGTTGTTCCGTCACCACCCGATTGCGGCCTGCCGCCTTGGCCTGGTAGAGCGCTTGGTCGGCGTGTTCGATGAGCGCATCCAGCGACGTAGACGCGCTCGCCAGACTTGCGATACCGACACTGATGGTCAGCGCCACCTGTCGGCTGTTCACGTCAACCGATTGTGCGCTCACCGCCAAGCGCACCCGCTCCATAATCGCGTGCGCTGCGTCCAGCGTCGTTTCGGGGAACAGCACCACAAACTCATCGCCGCCGAAGCGCGCCTGCACGTCAATCTCGCGGATCGTACGCCGGCAGATGCACGTCAGCGCTTTCAGCGCCTCATCGCCAATCGCATGCCCATAGGTGTCGTTGATCTGTTTGAAGTGGTCGAGATCCACCAGCGCCAGTGCCAGCGGGTGTTTGAGCCGAGCGGCGCGCTTGATTTCGCCCGCCGCCACTTCCATGAAGCGCCGCCGATTAGTGATGCCGGTCAGCCCGTCGGTAGCGGCGAGCTGGTGCAACTGATGTTCGAGCCGTTTGCGCTCGGTGATGTCACGCCAACTCGAACGGCTCTGCACGATCTTCCCGCTCGCGTCCCGCACGGCGGACACATTCAGGCTGACATCAATCCGGCTGCCATCCCGACAACAAAGCTGAAGCTCTGCATCATGCACCGTGCCGGTTTGCATAAACTCGTGCATGGCCTGCTTGGCTGTTTCCAAACAATCGGGATGATACAGGTCAAAGACTGGCCGACCAAGCAACTCATGCTTGGCAAAGCCCGTGACGTGCGCGACGTTCTGGTTGCATTGCAGGATGCGTCCGGTCTGTGCTTCCACCGAGAGATACATGTCGGGCGCGTGTTCGTACAGGTCTTGATAGCGGGCTTCGCTGGCCTGGAGCGCCGCTTCCGTCTGCTTGCGTTCGGTAATGTCCTCTAGCAGCGCCACGACATAGAGAACTGAGCGGTCGGGGCGGCGCACGCATTGCACCGCGAGGTGCGTCGAGATCGTGCGACCGTCTTTACAGATAAAGCGCTTCTCCAGATCGTAGCCCTCGATCTCGCCCGCGATGAGTCGGTTGAACTGCGCCACGTCAGCAGTTAAGTCAGCGGGATGCGTGAGTTCCGCCCACGTCAGCGCCATCAATTCGTCTTTGCTGTAGCCCAGCATGGCGCACAGCTTCGCGTTCACATCCAGCCAGCCTTTGTCTGGCGACGTGATGGCGATGCCTAGCAGCGGCAGTTCAAAATAACTGCGGAAGCGCGCCTCGCTGGCGCGTAGTTCATGCTCGGCGCGTTGCTTTGCCAAGAGCAACATGCCGAACCCGTTGGTCAGCATCAGGTAAGGTAGGGCCGCGAACATGATCAACTGGATCGTGTTGTTGGCGAACAATGTGAAATGCTCGGGAGCCAGGGCTGCCCAAGTGCCGCGCACACTCATCACCGCGACCATCACCCACATGCTCCAGCCAACGTGACGGCGCAACAACACATTTCCGCTGGGGTAGCTCAGCATGGCGTGCGCCCCAAGGGCAAAAAAGATCATGACGAGAAAGGAGGTCACGGCAACCTTGCCCGCAGCCGAGAGCGGCGTGGCAAGCAGACAAAGCCCAATGACGCCCACCATACTGGACACGCGCAGAGCGCGGCTTACCGTTCGTTCGGAGATGTACTCCATGGCCCACGTGTCATAGGCTGTCCCGATAATCAGAATGCTATTGCCGACCGTGAAGCTCAACCAATCGGGCAGCATGCCACGCGCAGAGAGCAGCAGCCACCCGGCGCCTTGGAGCAATTTGCCGGTGGCTAAGAACGGAATGCGCTGTGCGCTTTCTGGGCCAACCTGGAAGAGTTGCAGCATCAAGCCAAAGACAAGATTGCCCACCGCCAAGCTCAGGATGACCGTCCGAATGTCGAAGTTCACCTTACGCCCCCTTATCGCTCCGCCCGCGTGAGGCGGCAACTGCTACATATAATAGTCCATTAGGGCAGCGGTGCAGAGTGTCGCCCAGGCGTCATGCAGCGCAATGCAGGTGCCATGGCACCAAAGACCTGTCAGGTGCAAGCACCTGACAGGTCTAGAGGATTTTCCCGGCACCATGAAGGGCAAGTTCAAGCCTATCAGGTGCAGTGCTACGACATCTGTATGCGGTACGACCAACCTCAACCGCACCTGACAGGGCTAAAGGGTTGCGCCCCGACACGCTTAGATATGGTACATCGCGTGCCCTGAGCGCTCGCGCTTGCGCTGGCAAAGGTCGTCGAGCGTCAGCGTGGCGAGAACCCCCTCGATACGGTGGCGCAGACCAAGCCAGACCTCGGCGACAAAATCGTGATCCTCGGGCACGCTGGCGACCAAATCGTCGCGGGTCGGCTCCGTGGGCAGCAGCGGCCCCTCAAGGGTGACCAGAATGTCGAGCAGTGTAATCGCCTCGGGCGAGCGGGCCAGCATATGCCCGCCCTGGGGGCCGCGCATACTTTCGATCAGCCCGGCGCGCCGCATCGTGATGAGCAATTGGTTGAGATAGTTACCTGGGATGCCCTGGCGCGTCGCGATGTCATCGCTCTGCACCGGCCCTTCACCATAGTGTTGCGCCAGATCGAACAATGCCCGTAGCCCGTAGTCGCCCTTGCTAGAAATCCGCATAAGAACCACCGTATTCTGCGTTTGTGTGCGCGAAAGCTGCCATACCGTACCACCGGCACCCCGCTGCGTCAACCGGGGATGGCGGTGGCAATGTCGCCCGCCAGCCCCCGCCCGGTGGCTGAAGCCACGGGCTAGAATCTGCGAAGCCCGCCTATGCGGGCTGCCGAGCCTGCGAAGGCAGGCTTCGTACCCAAGAGCCGGGGGCTTCAGCCCCCCGGCGGGCGACGTTGCAACCGCCCCGTCAATCACCATGAATGCGTTGACAAATGGGCGGGGCCGCGCTACACTCCCCTTTAACTTTTCGCAGACGCAATACCCCCTGCTGGAACGCCGCGACGGGAGCGGATCCAGCGTGTGCATTCGCCAGCCATTGGTCGGGCCACAGCGCTGTACCCAACCATCCCCAACCTCAGCCGCTTCGCAAGCAAAGGCTTCATCGCACAGATAAAGGGGAGCGCCTTGGTGTACGATGCCGCCCGCGCCGCCCGTAACGCCGTGCGCCCAGTCGGGGCTGTGGCGGCGACGGCCCGCCGCATGTTGCCGGTTGTCGGCGTGCTTGTGGCGTTGCTTGCGTTGTGGGAGGGCAGCAAGCTGCTCTTTGGCCTCTCGGATCAGCGTTTGCCCCATTTGGGCGCGCTCGTCGAGGCCATGTTCACCCGCACGCAGGGCGGTTCTGGCCCGCTGCTGCTCGTGCAGATGCTCGCCAACGCCTGGGCGACCTTTCGTGTGGCGCTGGGCGGTTTCTTGCTCGGCACATTGCTTGGCTTCGCGCTCGCGGTACTCTTTCTGCGGGTGCCGGTGCTTGAGCGTGGCCTCATTCCGTATGTGATCGGCTCGCAAACGGTGCCGATCCTGGCAATTGCGCCGATGGTCGTGGTCGGCATGGGTCGGATGGGCGCCGCGCCGTGGGCGGCGAAGGTCTTGGTCGCCGCCTACCTGACGTTTTTCCCGGTGACCATCGGCATGCTGCGCGGGCTGCGCGCCGCTTCACCCCAGAGCCTCGACCTGATGCGTTCGTACGCGGCGAGTTCGTCCCAGACCTTCTGGAAGCTGCGTCTGCCGTGCGCGTTGCCCTTTCTGTTCACCTCGCTGAAGATTGCGGCCTCGGCCAGCGTCATCGGGGCGATTGTCGCCGAACTGCCCGCCGGTTCGCGTGAGGGTGTCGGCGTGATGATCCTCAATGCGGCCCAGTTCTACAACTCGCGTCCCCCAGCGCTCTACTTGTCCATCTTGGCCGCTGGCCTCGTTGGCGTCACGTTCTACGGGTTGGTCGCCTTGGCCGAATGGCTGGTCGTCGGCGCACGGCGGGCGGCGTAACGTGGTCGCGCCACCCTCTCCCCCCTGCCCCCTCTCTACTGCGTAACTACCCTTTATACACAACTTTTCTTTTACCACCAACATACTCACCCCCTGCCCC